>JAQVML010000078.1 GCA_028703645.1 Eubacteriales bacterium | reverse complement strand
AGAGACAGTTGGCGAGAAGCGTTCTGCCGGAGCCGGCAAGGCCGGTAATGCCGAGGATATCGCCTTCGCACAAGTCCAGATTGATATTCTTTAGTTTATCAGAAAAGCCAAGATTACGAACGCTGAGGATGTTCTTTCCCTTTTTAATCATGATCTTGGGATAACGGCTCATGATATAGCGCCCGCTGAGCATTTTAATGATCTCTTCCTGTGGACAGTCGGCTACGAACTTTGTGCCGATGATGCTGCCGTTTTTGATGATCGTCACGCGGTCACCAAGCAGGGAGACGTCCTCAATGCAATGCGTGATATAAAAGATGCCCGCGCCTTTTGCCTTGATCTTGCTGACGATGCGATACAGCAAGTTTCGCTCGCTGTGGGTCAGCGCGGAAGAGGGCTCGTCCAGGATAACGATCTTTGCATCGGAGATATAAGCGCGGCAGAATTCGATGATTTGCCGCTGCGCAAATCCAAGCGAAGCAACCTTGTCAAACACGGTGACGGGCAGATCGAGATCCTCAATCAGCCGCTGACACATATAGTTGAGCTTGTCGTAATCGATGCTCTTGAGCAGCTTGTTTTTATAAGGCATGTTGTTGAAAAACAGGTTTTCTGCGATGGAGAGCTGCGTGAGCATTGTCGCATCCTGCCGAATATAGATCACGTCGTCAAACATATCGTTTGACATGGCTTTGTTTCGAATGAGTTCATTATGGATATAGATAGAGCCGGAATCAGGCGTGACCAACCCGCTGACAATCTGCATCAACAGGCTTTTTCCCGCACCGTTTTCGCCCATGATTACATGAATTTCATTTTCGTGGAGATCGATATCGATGTCGCTGAGATGAAAATTGTCAATTTGAAAATTGACATGTTCAAGTCTCAAGAGTTCGACAGACATGCTTGCACATCCTTTCGAGAGAGCTGATGCGACTATTCCTCGTAGATATTGACGGAAGTGTAGAGCTGAATATTCAGATCGAACAGATAATCCTTATAAGAGTCGTCAAGTGTTGAGTTGGTGATGATTTTGTCGGCGATGTCCAGCCCTCCCACGCGATAAAATGATTTGGAACCAAAATGGTCTGCAAGGCAGACGACGGAGACGGTTTCCGCCATCTTGCAGGCCTCCTGAATCAACGAAGCTTTGCTGATGCTCGAGACCGTGACGCCGGTCTTCTTACTCACGCCTTCCACTTCGACGATCAGATGATTGAGCGAGAAATTCTGCATGTTGTTGATGGCGAGTTGGCCGTAAACGGCGGATTCGATTAAGTCTCCGCCCAGCAGAATTAGTTTGTTGCTGGGAGAGGAGGAGAACTCCAGCGCAATCCGCAGATCGTTGGTCAGCACGGTGAGGTTTTTCTTATGCGTCAGTTTTCTGGCGGCGAGCAGGTTGGTTGGCCCGTCCGTCAGCATGATGATGTCGTTATCGGAGACCAAATGAAAGATCGTGTCGGAGATCTCCGTCATCTGCGGGGTATAATCGTCCTCCGAATCCTCATAGACATAGGTCTCTTCCAGATCGGCGTTGAGCACGGCGCCGCCATGCGCGCGCTTGAGGAACCCTTCGTTTTCCAGCTTCTCAAGATCGCGGCGGATCGTCACTTCTGTTACGTTTAATAAACTGCTGAGTTTGGCAACAGAAACATGTTTATCTTTATTTAGATAATCTTTGATGATTTTAATTCGTTCTATCGCAAACATGATCGCAAGAAACCTTTGTCCGAATTTTTATACGAGCTATGGTAATAGTACATGAAAAACACAAAATGATCAATATGAATCAATCATATCAAATAGAAACACAAACGAAAGTGAAGAATGAGGAAATCAAGTGTTGACAGTGTAAATTCTTGGTGATAAAATACGAAACGTACAGAAAACAAACAAAAAGCACACAAAGCAAACAAACAGAACAAAAACATCAACGATCGCCTCTGAAGAACTCTCCGCGTTATAAAAAATTCTTTATTTCCATTCGATTTCATAAACTTACGATTCACGAACCCTTTTGCCGCATACGCTCACGCATCCCAAACGATTGATCTGAATTGACAGGTTTGATCGTTGAGTGCACTTTTGCAGCATGAACATAAGATTATGATTTGCTTCGATCACGCGGTCGGAGCAAGATAAAAAACAAAAGGAGAGAAACTAATGAAAAAGGTATTCATGTGCGTTCTGGCGTTGGTGCTGGGACTCTCGATGTTCGCTTGCGCGAGCACACCTCCTGCAGCGGCGCAACCCGCGGCAACCGAAGCACCCGCAGCGGCGAGCGAAGCAGCAGCGACCGAAGCGGCAACTGAAGCGCCGGTTGGCGGATACATCGGAATTTCGATGCCGACGCAGTCCAGCGAACGTTGGATCAAAGACGGCAACACGATGAAGGATATCCTCGAAGGCAAGGGTTACACCGTTGACCTGCAGTACGCGGAAGACGATATCCCGACGCAGAAGTCCCAGATCGAAAACATGATCACCAAAGGTGCGAATGTTCTGATCGTCGCGGCTGTCGACGCTTCCACGCTTTCGGCAACGCTGGATCAGGCTGGCAAAGACGGCGTGAAGATCATTGCTTACGACCGCCTGCTCGTCGACACCGCTGCAGTCTCCTATTATGCAACGTTTGATAACCGTGGCGTTGGCAAGCTCCAGGCACAGTCCCTGGTGGATGGCCTCAAAGCCAACAAGGGCGATGGCCCCTACAACATCGAGCTTTTCGCGGGTTCCCCGGATGACACGAACAGCTTCTACTTCTACTCTGGCGCGATGGACGTCCTCCAGCCGCTGATCGATGCCGGCACGATCGTCGTTGTCTCCGGACAGACGGCGCAGTCCGATATCGGCACCCTTCGCTGGGATGGCGCGGTTGCACAGGGTCGTATGGATGCGCTCCTTGCTGCGAACTACACCTCTGGCAAGCAGCTTGACGGCGTGCTCTCTCCCTACGATGGAATCTCCCGCGGCATCATCTCCTCGCTCACCTCGTTCGGCTACGAACCCGGCACGGCAAATTGGCCGGTGGTCACCGGTCAGGATGCGGAAGCAGCCTCGATCAAGCTGATCATCTCGGGCGAACAGTACTCGACGATCCTCAAGGACACCAGAGACCTCGCGGCTGTTGCGGCTGGCATGGTTGACGCATTGCTGACCGGTACCGAACCGGAAATCAACGACACGACGACATACAACAACAACGTCAAGGTCGTTCCGTCCTACCTGCTGATTCCGTACACCGTCACGGTGGACAACTATCAGAAACTGGTTATGGACTCTGGCTACCTGACCGCGGACGATATCAAATAAGTAAGAGGTAAGGTCTAGAAACTTCAAATCGGCTAGCGGTAGCTTGAATACAAATACTGCTAGCCGATTTCAGTCTAGCAAGTGTAAAATGAATATGTCTCTACCCAGGGATAGAAAAAGAGGAGATATCTATGGGACAGTATATTTTGGAAATGCGGAATATTACGAAAACATTCCCAGGCGTGAAAGCGCTTGATAATGTGAATTTGCGAGTAATACCGCACCATATTCATGCCCTGATCGGCGAAAATGGCGCGGGTAAGTCAACACTGATGAATATCCTCAGCGCGGTCTATCCCCACGGAACGTATGAAGGGGACATCGTGGTAGATGATGAAGTCTGCGTTTTCAAATCGATCAAAGACAGCGAAGCAAAAGGAATTGCCATCATCCACCAGGAACTCGCGCTGATCCCCAGCCTGTCGATAGCGGAAAACGTTTTTCTTGGAAACGAACAAACGGATAAAGGACTCGTCATCAATTGGGAGAAGACCAGAATCAGAACGACCGAGATGCTCAAAAAAGTCGGACTGGATGAACGCACAGACACGAAGATTAAGGATATTGGACTTGGAAAACAGCAGCTGGTCGAAATTGTCAAAGCCCTTGCAAAAGATGTAAGGCTCTTAATCCTTGACGAACCGACAGCGGCATTAAATGATAAAGACTCCGATCATCTATTGGATCTGCTCGTTGATCTGAAAGAACACGGAATTACAAGCATCATCATCTCACATAAACTCAACGAGATTACAAAGGTTGCCGACGAAATCACGATTTTGCGTGATGGCGCGACGATTGAAACGCTTGTCAAAGGCGTAGACGATATCTCGGAAGAGCGGATTATCAAATCTATGGTCGGCAGAGAGATTGTCGATCGTTTTCCCAAGCGCAACCATCAAATTGGAGATATCTTCTTTGAGGTGAAAAACTGGAACGCCTATGACCCGCTGGACGATGAAAAACAGATTCTCAAAGATATCAACATCAATATTCGAAAAGGCGAAGTCGTCGGCATTGCGGGCCTGATGGGTGCGGGACGCACGGAACTCGCGATGAGCCTGTATGGCAAAGCGTATGGCGCGAAGATCTCCGGCAAGATTCTGAAGAACGGGGACGAGCTGGTGATCAACGACGTCAGCGACGCAATCGCAAAGGGCATTGCGTATGCGACCGAGGACCGGAAATCCGCCGGACTGATCCTGATTGACGATATTAAGCGAAACATCACGCTCTCTTCGCTTGGTTCGCTCAAAAAGAAGTGGGTTATCGACGACAATCTCGAAATCAAGGTCGGCGAAGAATACAGAAAAAAACTCAATATCAAATCCTCCAGCATTCTGCAAAAAACGGGCGATTTGTCCGGTGGCAATCAGCAGAAGGTTGTATTCAGCAAGTGCATATTTGCGGACCCCGATATCCTGTTTTTAGATGAACCTACCCGCGGCATTGATGTCGGAGCAAAATATGAAATCTACACTATCATCAATGAGTTGGCGGAGAAAGGGAAATCGATCGTCATGATTTCGTCCGAACTGCCGGAAATCCTCGGCATGTGCGACAGAATCTATGTGATGAACAAAGGAATGATCGTCGGCGAAGTGATGGCGAGAGACGCTTCTCAGGAAAAGATCATGCAGTATATCATGCAAAGCAATAAGGAGGTAGCAAAATGAAAAGGATAAAAAGTCTGCTTCGGGGTAATATTCGTCAATATGCCATGGTTATTGCACTGATCGTGGTAGTCGTGATATTTGAGGTATTAACAAAGGGCGTTTTGCTCAAACCCCTCAATATTTCAAACTTGATTCAGCAAAACGCATACGTTTTAATTCTTGCAATCGGTATGTTGCTTTGCATTCTGACCATCGGAAACATCGACCTGTCCGTCGGCTCCGTGGTCGGACTGGTCGGAGCACTATCGGCAATCTTCATTTTAAAGATGGATATGCCGGTCTGGATTGCGATTATTTTATCGTTGATCGCGGGCTTCATCATTGGCGCATGGCAAGGCGTGTGGATTGCCTACATCGGCGTGCCGGCATTCATTGTTACCCTCGGCGGTCAGCTGATTTTCAGAGGACTCACGATGGTTGCGTTGCAGGGAACAAGCCTTGCGCCGCTTCCGGAAACATACACCTTCCTGGCGGCGGGGTTCGTGCCGGACATCGCGCACATCGAGGGAATCAACCTGCTCACGCTGATTGCTGGCGCGGTGGCCTGCATCCTGTTCGTCATCAACGAGATCAACAAGAGAAGAAGTAAGAAAAAATACGACTTTGATGTACCTTCCATCTGGGCGTTTTTGTTCAAGCTTCTCGCCATCTCCGCCGTGATTCTCGCCTTCAGCTATGCGTTGGCACTCTATCGCGGCATTCCGATGGTGCTGCTCATCGTTGTGGCGCTGGTGTTGATCTACACGTTCGTAACGGACAAGACCATCCCCGGCAGACACATCTATGCATACGGCGGTAACCCCAAGGCCGCGCGCCTCTCCGGCATCAAGACCAAGCGTGTGCTCTTCTGGGTCTACGTCAACATGGGCGTTCTGGCGGCACTTGCGGGCATCGTCTTCACCGGACGACTCAACTCTGCTACGCCGAAGGGTGGCTACGGATTTGAGCTCGACGCGATCGCCGCATGCTTCATCGGCGGCGCGTCCACAACAGGCGGCATCGGCACCGTGGTAGGCGCAATCGTCGGCGGTTTGCTGATGGGCGTGCTAAACAACGGCATGTCGATCATGGGCGTCAGCATCGACTGGCAGCAGGCGATCAAGGGATTTGTTCTGCTGATCGCGGTTGGGTTCGACGTAATCTCCAAGATTCGTGCGAAGGTCTAATCGAAGCCGAATCCAGATTGAATCACTAAAAATCTGAATTGAACAAAAAAACGCTGGCGAAGCGGATGAAACAACATCCCTTTGCCAGCGTTTTCATTTTCCGAACAACCGCTTTGTGCCGATCAAACAACACCAATCACGCTTTGGCAGATGATTTCTCTTTCAACCGAAACCGTTTTAACCGGAGCGCGTTACTCACGACGGAGACGGAGCTCAGCGCCATCGCTGCGCCCGCAAACATTGGCGTCAGCAGCGGGCCGCCAAAGGCGTAAAACACACCCGCGGCAAACGGAATGCCGACGACGTTGTAGGCAAACGCCCAAAAAAGGTTTTGCCGGATGTTGCGGATGGTGGCGCGGGAGAGCGCGACCGCCGCACTGACGGCGGAGAGATCGCCCCGCATGAGCACCACATCCGCGGACTCCACCGCAACGTCGGTGCCGGTGCCGATCGCCATGCCGACA
>JAQVML010000077.1 GCA_028703645.1 Eubacteriales bacterium | reverse complement strand
GGGGTGTGGAAAGTCCATTTTCCCTTGTGTTGGGGCAAAGTTGCACCCCAATATCCTGTGGTTGATACCAATTTTTAACGTTTTCACGCACAATAAGTAGGAATCATTCTCGCTCGAATTCCGATAAAAAAAGAAAACCCGCGGACAAATCCTGCCGCGGGTTTATGGGTTTTGTTTCCGAGCGAGAAAGGGTTATTCTTTGTCCTCTTCTTCTTCTTCGTCATCTTCCATGGCTTCAAAGCGCTCTTCCACGATCTTGGACAGGGCTTCCATCTTGTCCTCGTCCGCGGGGAGAAACTCTTCGTATTCGCCGTTGACGACGATCTTCATGATATAGACTTCCGCGCCGTGCTCGTGCTCATGTTCGCCTTCGCACTCGTCATCGTCGCACTCACAGCCGCAACCACAGCCGCAACCACTCTCGGGATCGATGAGTACCGCGTACTCCTGTCCCTCGTAATCAAAATAGTCTACGATCTCAAGTTCAAATTCATTGCCCTCGTCATCGGAGAAAACCACTAAATCTCTTTGCTCTTCCATGCGGTTCACCACCTTTACGTTTCTGCCTGATTTCAGGTCAATTTATTCTATCGTATTTCTTGGTGAAGCACAAGAAAGGAAACGTGAGTTTGTTACGCAAAAATCGTGACAATCACTTGATCTTTTGCCTCACTTTGGATTTTTTTCGTTCAACATGCCATATTTTGCAGAAAACCAGCCCTATCCTGCGGCGCTCTCTCAAAATTTTTTGGCAACTATTTTCTATTTATGCTACAATAAAATTAATATTTAGATCATATGAACAAAAAATATTTAAGGTTCCATAAAATATATTTGTTTTTCTTCTTGTATTTTCGTTTTGTTCTGTATATTATTTATAAGGAAGAGGGTTCGCGACATGGATTTGGAATTTTTGCAGCGGCTCGCCAAGGCCATCACATCGGAGTTTGGTGAGAGCAGCGAAGTCGTCGTGCACGACATCTCCGGCGACGACACCGAGCACACGATCGTTGCGATCGAAAACGGACACGTCTCCCATCGTCAGGCTGGCGGCAGCGCCTCCCGCGTGGTACTGGAGGCGATTCAGCGCAAGCACGACCCGACTCTTATGGACGAGCTTGGCTACCTCACCAAAACGCGCGACGGTAGAGTGCTCAAATCCAGCACCGTCTATATGCGCGATGGCGAGGGCTCAATCGAGGGCGTGCTCTCCATCAATTACGACATCACGGAACTCTTGATGGCGGAGCGGGCGATTTCCTCCGTGCTCCACCACAACAGCGAGCCCACGATGCCGGAACGCATTCCGCAGAACGTCAACGACCTGCTGGACGATCTCATTGAGCAGAGCGTCGCCATCGTCGGCAAACCCGTCGCGATGATGACCAAGGAAGACAAGATCTCTGCGATTCAGTTTCTCTATCAGGCGGGGGCTTTCCTCGTCACCAAGAGCGGCGACAAGGTGTCGAAATATTTCGGCATCAGCAAATATACGCTTTATTCCTACATTGACGCAAAAAAGGACTGACCTAGGCCGCTCGCTGCGGCTCAGGCCACAGCAGAAGAAAGGAAGTTCAACGCACCATGGATTACAGCAAAGTCAAACAGGCGGCGCAGGCTTACGAAAAGCAAATGACGAAGTTCCTCCGCGATCTCATCGCCATTCCGAGCGAGAGCTGCGAAGAGGAAGGCGTCGTCAAGCGCACCATCAAAGAGATGGAAGCGCTCGGCTTTGACAAGGCCGAAATCGATCCGGAAGGAAACGCCCTCGGCTGGATGGGTACCGGCGAAAAGATCATTGCTTTTGACGGACACATCGACACCGTCGGCATCGGCAACATCAACAACTGGGAAAAAGACCCCTACGAAGGGTATGAAACCGACGACGTGATCTATGGACGCGGCGGTTCCGATCAGGAAGGCGGCGTGGTTTCCGCAGTTTACGGCGCGAAGATCATGAAAGACCTCGGTCTGATTCCGGAAGGCTACAAAATCCTCGTAACGGCGACCGTACAGGAAGAAGACTGCGACGGCCTCTGCTGGCAGTACATTCACAACGAAGACAAGATTAAGCCGGAGTTCGTCGTCTCCACCGAGCCGACCGACGGCGGCATCTATCGCGGTCATCGCGGACGCATGGAAATCCGTGTGGACGTGAAGGGCATCTCCTGCCACGGCAGCGCGCCGGAGCGCGGCGACAACGCGATCTACAAGATGGCGGAAATTCTCAAGGACGTCGAAGCCCTCAACGCCAACGGCGCTGCGGACAGCGATGCCATCAAGGGCCTCGTCAAGATGCTCGATCCCAAGTTTAACCCGAATCATTACGAAGACGCGCGCTTCCTTGGCCGCGGCACCTGCACCGTTTCGCAGATTTTCTTCACCAGCCCCTCCCGCTGCGCTGTTGCGGATAGCTGCTCGATTTCGATCGACCGCCGCATGACCGCCGGTGAAACCTGGGAAAGCTGCATCAAGGAAATCGCAGACCTGCCCGCCTGCAAAAAGCACGGCGCGGTAGTGAGCATGTATCAGTACGACCGTCCCGCTTGGACCGGACTTGTGTACGAAACCGAGTGCTATTTCCCGACCTGGATCAACAAGGAGACCGCCCCGCATGTGCAGGCGCTTGCCGACGCACACAAGGCGCTCTACGGCGAACAACGCATTGGAAACCAAGGTTCCATGCACCTGAGAAATCGCCCGTTGATCGATAAATGGACATTCTCCACCAACGGCGTTTCGATTCAGGGCCGCTACGGCATCCCCTGCGTCGGCTTCGGCCCCGGTGCGGAAAGTCAGGCGCACGCGCCGAACGAGATCACCTGGAAACAGGACCTCGTGACCTGCGCGGCGGTCTATGCGCTGGTTCCCTCAATGTATAAAGGCAAGGGCGACGAGGATGTCTGCCAGTTCCGCGCGGGCGGCACGGACACCACCTCTGACAAGTCCGCCTGCTGATTGGGTGCGAAATGCAGAGCGGGCGCAGCCCGCTCTGCATTTGTTTTCTCTTTCTGACCAACGATGATTTAAACAGCACAAACAAGAAAATTTAGGAGTGAGTTTATGGGTAAAAAGGAAGACATCAAGCAGTTCACGAAAGAACTGGAGAACCTGAAGTTTGAAGACATGTACGAAGGCGACTTTTTCCTGACTTGGGAAAAATCGCGCGACGAGCTGGACGCGGTGTTCACCGTTGCCAACGCGCTGAGAAACCTCCGCGAGCGCAACATCTCCACCAAGATTTTTGATTCCGGCCTCGGCGTTTCCCTCTTTCGGGACAACAGCACGCGCACGCGCTTCTCGTTTGCGTCCGCCTGCAACCTATTAGGCCTCGAAGTGCAGGACCTCGACGAAGGCAAGAGCCAGATTGCGCACGGCGAAACCGTCCGCGAAACCGCCAATATGATCAGCTTCATGGCGGACGTCATCGGCATTCGCGACGACATGTACATCGGCAAAGGCAACACCTATATGCACGAAGTCGTGAACGCGGTCAAGCAGGGCAACCTCGACGGCGTGCTCGAGCAGAAGCCGACGTTGGTCAACCTCCAGTGCGACATCGACCACCCGACGCAGTGCATGGCCGACATGGCGCATGTCATTCGCGAGCTCGGCGGCGTAGAAAACCTCAAAGGCAAGAAGATCGCCATGACTTGGGCCTACAGCCCCAGCTACGGCAAGCCGCTGTCCGTCCCGCAGGGCGTGATCGGGCTCTTCACCCGCTTCGGCATGGACGTTGTTCTGGCCCATCCGGAAGGATACGAAGTCATGGACGACGTCATCGAAGTCGCCAAGCGCCAGTCTGCGGAGAGCGGCGGCAAATTCACCGTTACCAACGACATGGCGGAAGCGTTCAAGGACGCGGACATCGTGTACCCCAAGAGCTGGGCGCCATTTAAGGCGATGGAAGAGCGCACGGAGCTCTACGGCAACGGCGACAGCGATGGCATCAAGGCACTGGAAAAGAAGCTGCTCAAGCAGAACGCCGAGCACAAGGATTGGGAATGCACCGAAGAGCTCATGGCCTCCACCAAGGACGGCAAGGCGCTGTATCTGCATTGCCTGCCCGCCGACATCACAGGCGTGAGCTGCGAAGCGGGCGAAGTCGCCGCGAGCGTGTTTGATCGCTATCGCGACCCGCTCTACAAGCAGGCCTCCTTCAAGCCGTACATCATCGCGGCTATGATCTTCCTCGCGAAGGTCAAAGACCCCGCCGCCATGCTCAAAGAGCTGGAGAAGAAGGGCAAAGAGCGTCAGAAGGGTCTGAACGACTAAAACTAATCAACCAAGCAACACAAAAGGCGTACCGGAAACGGTGCGCCTTTGTTTGTTTAAATCATATTTTCTTTTCTACGGCGAGCTGCCGCAACAAACCGGATTGTCGGTTTATCTACGCGTTTTCTTCCTTCTGCTGCGGGCGACCGCAATCGCGGAAAACGCCAGCACACAGAGGCAGTAAATCAGCAGTATCACATGGAAGAACGGCTTGCCGAAAAACGTCGGATTAAACTGATCCAACACTAGAAAGGTCAGCGTGACCAGCGAAAGAACGATGCAAACATGCGGAAGAATCTTTCTTAACATTTGCGTTCTCCTTTTATTGAGCCGTAATGTACAGGATATCGTTCGTGCTTCGTCCGCCGTCATAGGGCTTGTTGATCACCGTTCCCATAAACACCATTTCGGACGATTGTCCGCCATCGAGATTGAACGCAACCTTGCATCCGCTGTCGTAGAAGAACTTGGACATTTCCTCCAGCGTCATGCCGTCCGAATACCCCGCTTGCCTTCCGTCTACGACGAGGAAGCAGTAATGGCCGGGTTCATAATATCCAACCGCCGTTCGGGGATTTGCCTTCTTCAGTGTGCTGTTAAACTCCGTCATCTTCTGCCCGTCCTTGAGCAGCATCGGCCCGAACGTCCAAACCTGCCAGGCGCCGTTTGCCTTGATGGCGTTCATATCCAGCGCATCGGCGGAGTAGGTTTGCATGCTGCCGTCATAGTTCATCACGAGCGCGTCCGCATACTTTTCCTCGCGAAAGAGCTGACCATTTCGCACCACCGGGCCATTGTTATCCACACAATGATCCCCATTGATGGCGAGAATCGCGTTGTTTGCCTGCGCAACGACGTTCGTCGCCTCGCGTCCGCCCATCACGTCCGGCTGCTTTGCAAATGCGGTTTTAAAATATTGAATGTCCGCAACATAGATGTCCGCCAGAAAATAGGTGATACTGTCCTTTTGCACCTTGTTGATGCTCACGTTGATATTCGCGTCCTTATAGGACATATCGGTCTTTTCCACATTCCCGCTGGTGAACTTGTCCGCAAACTTCACTCTCCACGAGGTTGTATCGGCTGCCGTGTCGGGTTGCGTCGTGGTTTGCGCCGCGGGATCGGTACCTTCTGCGTTGGCGGGATCCGTCGTGGAGCCGCCATCGGTCGTGGAGGGCATCTCCGCGGCGGAAACGTTCGACGGGGCAGGCAAACTGCTCCCGGTTGATTCGGGTTGAATCACATAGCTGGTAATAAAAAACAGAAGCATGATCAGAGCTGCGCAAAGCACATCGATACCGATCACAGCCGCGATCGACAGCTTTTGCTTCGGTTTTTGATGCCGTCCGCCACTCTGACCGGATTTGGGTCTGCTTTCGCCGGCAGACGTCTTGCGATTTCTGCCATAGAATTCGTCAAATTGAGGTGAGGATCTCTGGTTTCGATTCTCCGTACCGGTCATAGTTTTGACTCTGTCTTTCCATTCATTCTGTCCATTGGCAATTGCGTAAATAGGGCGCGTTCTTCAACGCTCCTCTAGTATACCAACGGAACCCGCCTCTTGAGTAGTATGTTGCAATAATTTTTCATTGTTCGGAATTACCGCTGAAATCGCAGAAAATTACATCCCTATCGTTCAGCAACTCAATCGTATCCCGCGTGGCTATTTCGGGTTCTCTACATTGATGTTCAGCACCTGTAGCGAAGGCCAATACATGGTGATGCAATAGACCCGCGCGTCTTTTGTCACGACATAGTAGTCCACCGAATAGCTCTCGCGCGCAGGCGCTCCTAACCTTCTGCCGCGGGCTGCATCCAGCAGGATCGGGTGCTCGTCGCCGAGGTTCGCAACCGCCCATTCGCGGCATGCGTCCTTGAGCAGCGTGAAGGTTTTCTCGTGCTCTCTGCCATAATCCGGCTCCGCCGCGAGAAGCGCCGCCGCCTGCTCTTCTTGTTCGTCGGTCAGGATGATGTTTGATTCGCTCTGCGAAAGAAACAGGACCTCACCCGTACTCGCGACCACATATGCCTGATAGTTCGCTTTGTCGATCGACGGCACATCCACGATATACAGCCAGCGCGCGGCGAGTTCCCCGTCGCCGGTGGTCGCCATTGCGCCCCGCTGCTCCGGATAGCACCCCATCTGCTCACGCGTAACGGAGGCTTCCGTCTGGTTTGTCTGAAACACCCTGTTGATGTTGTCCAGCGCGATCTCCTTCGCTTTTGCTTCGCCGATATCGCCCTGTTTGCAGGCGGTCATCGCCAACGATAAAAGTAGTATGATTGCGAGAAGCAAGAATATCTTTCGTTTCATGTTTACGACCCCCTGACAACCGGTTGACTCAGGATTT
>JAQVML010000076.1 GCA_028703645.1 Eubacteriales bacterium | reverse complement strand
GTCGATATAGTGTACGCCGCAGCTGAGGCATGCTTCCATGATGGTCAGGTCTTGATACGGAAGCGCCACGTTGAGCACCGCGTACGGCTGCACGCGGCGGATGAGCGCGACGACTTCTTCCACCTTATCCGCATCCACCTTCGCGCTCGAGAGCACGGTTGCGGTCTTGCCTTTGAGCTGTTCCACCAGCGCGTCGCATTTTTCTACCGTGCGGCTCGCGAGCACAAGCTCCGGGAACATCTCGCTGTTTTGGCAGCATTTTTGAATGGCAACGGAGGCAACGCCTCCGCATCCGATGACAAGTAATTTTCGATTCATGAATTTTCTTCCTCCTCTAATAAGTCTTCTACGTATCGTGGCAGCATAAACGCGCCGACATGCAGGTTTGCGGTATAGTACCAGGTCTTGATGCCCCGCTCTTCCCAGCGCTTCTTGTCGAAGTGCTCCAGCGGGTGATATTTCTTGGACGCGAACCCGAAGAGCCAGTATCCAGCGGGACACGTCGGGATATGCGCCTGATACACGCGGCTGATCGGAAAACTCCGATACGCCTTTTTATGCATCGCGCGGCAGGGGTCTTCGTCCTCGTCAAAAAACGGGCTGCCGTGCTGATAGACCATGATGCCGTCCTCGTGCAGCGCCTTAAAGCAGCTACCGTAAAACTCCTTGGTAAAGAGCCCGGCGGTGTGGCCCAGCGGGTCTGTCGCGTCATTGATGATCAGGTCGTAGTCATCCTGACGCGAGCGTAAAAACCGCAGGCCGTCTTGATAGTAAACCTTCACGCGCGGGTCGTCGAGGCCGCAGGCGTTTGCGGGAAAGAACTTGCGGCAAACATCGACAAATAGCTTGTCCTGCTCCACCACGTCGATGGCCTCGATCTCCTCATAGTGCGTCAGCTCGCGCGCAACCCCGCCGTCTCCGCCGCCGATGACCAGCACGCGCTTGACGTTCGGGTGCACCGCCATCGGCACATGCACGATCATCTCGTCGTAGGTGAATTCATCCTTTTCCGAAAAGATCACGCTGCCGTCGGAGGCGAGAAAGCGCCCAAACTCAGGGGAGTCGAACACGTCGATGCGCTGATAATCGCTCTCGCCGGAAAAAAGCTGCTGATTCACGCGTATGGAGAGCTGCACGTTTTGCGTATGCATATCGTTAAACCAAAATTCCACTCTTCCGCACCCCCTTTTTTTCTATAAAATGTGGTCGCACATTCCGGGTGTGCCTGTCGATAAACTTATATTTCAATCGCTACACCCCCTTCTTCAGCACATTTAAATACGCAATATCCGGGTCTTCCGGGCCTTGCATGCTGCTGCCCTTTGCTTGCGCATAGAGCGTGTATTCCACAATCTCTTTGGTGATGACCTCGCCGGGCGCGAGAATCGGGATTCCCGGCGGATAGCACATCACAAACTCACTGCAAATTCTGCCGACCGTCTCGCGAATGGGCAGGGACTCCTTCTCGGCGTAAAACGCGGCCTGCGGCGTTGCCGCCACGATGGGAGAGATGTATTCCGAGAGGAACATCTCGCTCGGCTGCTTGGAGTAGAGGCGCTTGATGTCCGCCAGCGCACCCACCAGCCGCTCAATGTCCTGAAGCCTGTCTCCGATGGAGATATACGCCAAGATGTTGCTGATGTCGCCAAACTCGATCTGGATATCGTATTCATCCCGTAGCAGGTCGTAAACCTCAATGCCCGCGAGGCCGATATCCCGCGTGTAGATCGAAAGCTTCGTTACGTCGAAGTCAAACACGCTGTCTCCGTTGACGAGCTCGCGTCCGTAGGCATAGTAGCCGCCGACCTCGTTGATCTCGTCCCGCGCATATTGCGCCATCTGCGCCACTTTTTCAAACGACTTTTCTCCGCGCAGCGCCAGATTTCTACGGGAGATGTCGAGACTGCTCATGAGTAGATACGACGCGCTCGTGGTCTGAGTCAGATTGATGATCTTGTCCACATAGCGCGGGTTCACATCCGGGCCTAGCAGCAGAAGCGAGCTCTGCGTGAGGCTTCCGCCGGACTTGTGCATCGAGACCGCCGCCATATCGGCACCTGCGGACATCGCGTCCAACGGAAGATTTTCGTTGAAGTAAAGATGCGTGCCGTGCGCCTCGTCCACCAGCGCCTTCATGTCGCTGGCATGCGCGAGCTCGACAATCGCCTTGAGGTTGGAACAGATTCCGTAATACGTCGGGTTATTGACCAGCACCGCGACTGCATCCGGGTTTTCCGCGATTGCGCGGCGCACATCGTCCATCTCCATGCCCAGCGGAATGCCGAGCTTCGGCTCCACGCGCGGATCGATATACACCGGCACCGCGCCGCAGAGCACCAGCGCGTTGATCGCGCTCTTGTGTACGTTTCGCGGGAGGATGATCTTGTCCCCCGCTTTACAAACGGAGAGAATCATGCTCTGCACGCTGGATGTCGTGCCGCCGACCATCAAAAACGCGTGCGCTGCTCCAAACGCGTCCGCCGCGAGTTCTTCCGCGTGCTTAATCACCGACACCGGGTGGCAGAGGTTGTCCAGCGGCTTCATGGAGTTCACGTCGATGCCGACGCATTTTTCGCCCAATAGCTCAACCAGCTCCGGGTTTCCGCGCCCGCGCTTATGCCCGGGTACGTCAAAGGGAACGACGCGCTGCTTGCGAAAGCGGTTCAGCGCCTCATAGATGGGTGCGTGTTTTTGATCGGTTAGATTCATACTCGTTCCTTCCGTCGGCCTCACCTTCGCGCACCGCAAATAATAAAAAACAAGCGGCATACACGATACCACTTGTTTGTCTTTGGTTTCTGTTCCGTTTTCCGGCGCGCCCATCAACTGGACACGATAGGGATAGAACGATGGCCTTGACCGTTTCATCAGAGTGTTGTTAAGCATGGATGCCGTCGCTACTCTTATTGACCGTTTCACAAGTGGCGTGCTTTTGCACTGGTTATGAAGTAACCAACTTATAAAATTTGAGTCTTCAAACTCAATCAATAATGTGACGCTTCACGTCACGCGCGGCGGCGGCCAGCCCTGTCCGATGGGCATTTTTACTCGGCCAAGTATGCGCAAATGAGCTTTCTTGTTTCGCGCTTTTCTATCTTAACACAACCTAACAAAATGTCAATTAAAACTTATTTGATGTTTCATTCGTTCATGGTGGATTTCATCCGTCTTTTTTGCGCGTCACGTTCAGTTTTCGCTCCTGCGGGGCAAAGCGCTCGGATTCCACCCGCACCGTGATCTCCCCTTCGCCGGTCGTCCTGACCCAGAACGCCGCGGAGCCGCCCAACAGCGGTAACAGCTCCGGACCAATGCGTTCGCCCGCGCCGGAGACGGTCACCCGCGCGACCTCAACGGAATACGGCAGCACCATGCCAAACTGATCCATGTGCTCGATTACAACCCGGCAAACATCGTAGGTGTCCCCTTCTTCGAGCGTAAGCGTATCCGGCGTTACGCGCAGTTCCGTGCTCACCGAAGCACCGCGCGTCACGCTCGCAACCAGCTTGCCCGCCCGATATCCTTCAAACAAGAATTCCGTCGATTCCGATCCCCAGCCCGCAACATATTTCGTATACAGATCGACAGCGTCCTGATACGTCAGGTGCAGTTTGAGCATGATAAAGCCCATCGAGAGTTTGTAGCGCAGCGGTAGCGATTTGTCGCCATACTTCACGATCGCGGCAAAGATGTGTTTGATGCGCTCCGCGTCCTGCTTGGCAAATCCTTCGTTTTTCGCCATCAACTCGCCGATAAAGTCGGTCATCACCACCGGCGGATGCGGCAGATTTGGATATGTCTTGCAATCAGGATCGCTTTCGCCGATATACGCGCCGTTTTTATACAGCCGGACGGAATCGCAGTTGGTAAAGACATGAACAGATGTCATGTTTGAGCCGTTGCGTTCCCCCTGATTCATGCCGGAGGCGACCTCCATCACGATTTCGCTATCCTGTTGGGAGCGATACGCGCTCGCGGCAAATTTGGGCAGGCGGAACATGTCCATCACACCGTGGTAGCAGATTTTATCCCCGCTGCCGAAGTCCTTGTGTGTGTTGTAGTCGCTCATGCACCAGCCGACCGCGCCGGAGATTTCGTTTGCGCCATACGCGCTGTTGAGCACTCGAATGTGGCGAAGCGCGTGCTCCACCCGCTTCTCCTCGCAGTCAAACTTCTTCGTCGGGTACATGTGCCCGTTATGCTCGGTCACGAGATAGGGCACGCTTGCGCGGGCAACCTCTTTGCGCGGTTTGAGCGCGCGGTTTTCTCCGCTATGCACAAAGTCGTTGTAGGTGTAGACGTCCTCAAACAGGTGGCTGCCTTCAAAGTTGCGTACCCCACCCGTCTGTCGCGTCGCGTCCAGCTTGTACGCCAATGCGTTGGTCTCGCGATAAAACGCGTCGTCGTCCTGCGACTCATTGATGCGAACACCCCAGAGGACGATGCTCGGGTGGTTCCAGTCCCGCGTGATCATCTCCTCCAGCGTATGCACGGCGTTCTTTTTCCAAACGTCGTTTCCAATGTGCTGCCAACCGGGAAACTCCTCAAAAACGAGCAACCCCAACTCGTCGCAGCGGTTGAGAAAGTGGATCGACTGCGGATAGTGGCTCGTGCGGACGAGGTTGACGCCCAGGTCGTGCTTGAGCAGCTCCGCGTCCCGTTCCTGCGCGCGCTTCGGCATCGCATAACCCACATAGGGAAAGCTCTGGTGCCGGTTGAGTCCGCGAATTTTCACGCGTTTGCCGTTGAGGAAGAAGCCCTCCGGCGTAAAGCACGCCTCGCGAAAGCCGACGCGGCAGGCGTAATCGTCGATTTCTTCCTCTGCTTGCTTTCGTTTGATCGAGAGATCGTATAGATTCGGCTCGTCCAAGTCCCAAAGGCGTACATCGCCCACAGCAAATGAAACGGAGATTTTCTGGTTTTTCTCTCCGTTTAAGCTGATGTTTTGCGTGTGCTGTTTCACTTCGCCTTGCGAATTTGAAAGCGTAAATACGAGTTCTCCCGCGCCGGAAGCGCCGGAGAGATTGTCTAAAAACACATCCGTCTCAACTTGCCAGCCTTCTTCGGTTTTGGCAGGCTTTACTTGCGCATTTTGAATGAAAACCTCGCTTGTCTCCTCCAACCAAACCTCGCGGTAGATGCCGCCGTAAGTCAGGTAATCGATCACGTAGCCAAACGGCGGAATGTCGCTCCGCTCGGTTGCGTCCGCCACAACGGCGAGCACATCGTCCCCGCCGGTGAGAAGTTGGGTCAGTTCGCAGGTAAACGGCGTATATCCGCCTAAGTGCTGCGCAATCTGCTCGCCGTTGAAAAACACCGTCGCCGCGGCCATGACGCCCTCAAAATGCAGAAACACGCGCTTGCCTGCGCGCGGCGCAACGCGAATCTGCCGCCGGTAGCAACTGATAAGCTGGCTCTCCCGCTCGTCAAAGTGATTCAGAGGCAACTCGCGGTTTGTGTGCGGCAGCCGAACGGAACAAAACGCGGATTCGTCCGCGTGTATCTGCTCCATTCCCTGCGCATATTGCTCAGCAAAGAGCCAGCCGTCGTTGAGTGAAAGATTTTTTCTCATTTACTCATGCTCCTGTGTACAGGCTCCAAAATTTATAATCAGCAATTTATGCGTTTGTGATACTGTAGTCAATATATCATCATTTGTGCATGCAATCAAACGGCGGATCACGGGTCATGCGTGAGTCGATTTTTCGAAAACCTGACAGCTATTGGCATGTTTACATGGTAAAATGAATCAAACAACGATGAAATCGGGAGAAATGTATGAGTAAATATCACGCGGTTTGGGACTATGTGGCATCGCGCGGAGAGTCCTCGTTTCAGCTCACGTTTGACGAGATTCGGCAGATTGCGGGGATAGAGATCGACCACTCGTTTCTCACCTATAAAAAAGAGCTGATTGCGTACGGCTATCAGGTCGGCAAGATTTCGCTCAAGAACCAGACGGTGGCGTTTTTGAAGATTGAATCCTAGATAAACGATTTTATCATACTTAAATATGCGCTGATTGCCCGTCCGAAGGCAGCGATATCTCTCCGCAGAAGCTCGTGTAGATCATGCGCCGCACTTCCTCCTGCGTGGTTGCGTGCGCAAGCACCCACATCAGCTTTGTCACCGCGCATTCGCTCGTCATGTCATACGTTTGCAAGATGCCGAGTTCCAGCGCGAGCCGCCCTGTCTCATACACGGTTGGGTCGCTGGGCTCATAGCGGCACTGCGTGGTCAGCAGCACCGCCACGTGTGCGTCCATCAGCTTTTGAATCCCTTCCAGCAGATTTCGCCTCAGGCAATGCAGTCCGCCAAGGCCAAACCCTTCAATCACCACGCCGCGGTAACCGAGCCGCGCGATGTCGTCAAACACCTCCGGCCTCGTACCCGGAATGAGCTTGAGCAAAAACACATTCGGCTCAATCGCGTCGTCCAGCGCGGGCGCCAGCTTGGGTTGTTCCGGCGGGGCAATCAGGCGAACGCGACCAAAGCGCACGCGCCCGACCGGCAGGCGATTGATGCTCTCAAACGCATTCTGGCTCGTGGTGCGCACCTTTGCAACCCGGCAGCCGAGCATAATCTTTCGATTAAATACGACGACAACGCCGGGGATGCCGCTCGCTGCCGTAATCAGCGCATGGCGCAGATTCAGCTTTGCGTCCGTCTGCGGGTG
>JAQVML010000075.1 GCA_028703645.1 Eubacteriales bacterium | reverse complement strand
CCATCGCCTCTCTTTTTTTCGAATTTCTATTCGAGTTCACGTTGTGTTAACACCAGTTCCATCATCTCGTGTTGATTTATTGGCATCATTCGTTTATATTATAGGAAGTATCCTGAATCCGTGATAGAAAATAACAAAAGAAACTTTTGAATGGAGGCTTTCTCCCTTGGAAAACAAGAAAATGGATCGCCGCGTTCGTAAAACCCGCATGCAGCTTCGATCGGGATTGACCCAGCTCATGCGCGAAAAGCCGATCAAAGACATTACGGTACGCGAGCTTGCGCAGCTCGTGGATATCAATCGCTGCACGTTTTATCTGCATTATCGCGATATCTACGACATGGTAGAGCAGGTGGAGCAGGAAGTGTTTGACGAATTTGAGGCGCTGGTTCGCGCGCATCCCACAGAAGAGCTGATGAATAAGCCCATCGCGCTGCTGCTGGATCTCTTCGAATTCTTTGCCGCAAACGCCGATCTTTGCGCCGCGTTTCTCGGCGGAAACGGCGATATGGCGTTTTTTAACAAGCTCATCGCGCTGATTCGCGACCGCGTGGTAGAATCCTGGCTCAGGGAGCAGAAGAAGGACCCGGATCAGTTTGACTACTACTTTTCCTTCCTTGCCTCCGGCTTTATCGGCATCATCCGCGAGTGGTTCCAACGGGATATGAAAGAAACCCCGGCGCAGATGGCCTCCATGGCGGAGCAGCTTGTGCTCTACGGCATGGGTCGATAATTGATTCGTCCGTTTTCTTCGAATTCATGTTTGTTTGATATCATGTTGCGGTAAAAGTATTTGTAAGGGAAAAAAGCATCAAAATGAAAGAACATACACCGTCCAAAAAACCGATCTATTATTATACGATCATCGCCATGATCGCGATATTATTGCTCAATGCGTTCGTCTTTCCTCAACTGCTGCAAAATGAAGTTAAGGAAGTGGGATACAACGAGTTCCTCACGATGGTGACCGCCGGCAAGGTGGACGAGGTCTCGCGAGACGAAACAACCCAGACCATCACCTTCACCAGCAAGCAAAACGGCGAAACCCTCTATTATAAAACGGGTATCTGGCCGGATGAAACACTGGTCGACCGTCTCGACAAGGCAGGCGTCAAGTTCACCGCGAGTATCCCCACGCAAGCCTCTCCGCTGTTGAGCTTCCTGCTCAGTTGGCTGCTGCCGATTCTGATCTTTGTCGGCCTCGGACAGTTTTTGATGAAGCGCATGCAAAACGGCATGCCCGGCGGCGTTGGCAACGCGCTCTCCTTTGGCAAAGCCAACGCGAAGATCTATGTCGAGGCGCAGACGGGCAAGACGTTTAACGACGTAGCCGGTCAAGACGAGGCAAAAGAAGCGCTGCTGGAGATCGTGGACTTTTTACACAACCCCGATCGCTATGCGGAGATCGGCGCAAAGCTGCCCAAAGGTGCTCTGCTCGTCGGCCCTCCGGGGACGGGTAAAACCCTGCTCGCCAAGGCGGTCGCGGGTGAAGCGAACGTACCGTTTTTCAGCATCTCCGGCTCCGCGTTTGTCGAGATGTTCGTTGGCATGGGCGCGGCAAAGGTGCGCGACCTCTTCTCACAGGCGGAGCAGAAAGCACCCTGCATCGTGTTTATCGACGAAATCGACACCATCGGCAAACGTCGCGACAACGGACTTGGCAGCAACGACGAGCGCGAGCAAACGCTGAATCAGCTGCTCACCGAGATGGATGGTTTTGACGCGCGCAAAGGCGTCGTCATTCTCGCCGCGACGAACCGGCCCGACTCCCTCGACCCCGCGCTGCTGCGCCCCGGTCGCTTTGACCGTCGCATCCACGTGGAGTTACCGGACCTCAAGGGACGCACGGATATTCTCAAGGTACACGCTCGCGGGGTCAAGATCTCCGACCAGGTGAACTTTGAAGCCATCGCCCGCGCAACCAGCGGTGCCTCCGGCGCAGACCTTGCGAACATCATCAACGAAGCTGCGCTGCGCGCCGTTCGCATGAAGCGCGAAATCGTGGATCAATCGGATCTGGAGGAGAGCGTAGAGGTGGTCATCGCGGGCTATGCGCGAAAGAACGCCGTCATCTCCCCGAAGGAAAAGCGCATTGTTGCGTATCATGAGATCGGTCACGCGCTGGTCGCCGCCACCCAAACGGAGAGCGCGCCGGTACACAAGATCACCATCGTGCCGCGCACAAGCGGAGCGCTTGGCTACACCATGCAGGTGGACGAAAGCGAACACTATCTCATGACCCGCGAGGAAGCGGAAAACAAGATCGCCACCCTCACCGGCGGCAGAGCCGCGGAAGAGACCGTGTTTGGCACCATCACCACTGGCGCCAGCAACGACATTGAGCAGGCGACGCGAATCGCCCGCGCGATGGTCGTGCGCTACGGCATGAGCGACGAGTTCGGCATGGTAGCTCTCGAATGCCAGAACAACCCGTATCTGGCGACCGACGGAGCCATGACCTGCTCTTCGGACACGGCGGCGCGCGTGGACGCGGAAGTCATCGCCATCGTGGAGCGGGCGCACAAGCGCGCCAAGCAAATTCTCAAGGAGAATGAATCCGCGCTGCATCAGCTCGCGGAACACCTCTTAGAGCGCGAAACCATCACGGGCGAGGAGTTCATGGAGATGCTCAAAAAAGTGGCTCCGGACGCAACTCCGCAAGCCAACGCATAATTGGGCTTTCTCTTAGACAGGCGGCGCATCAGCCGCCTGTTTTTTCGTATATCATCACAAAAATGTGAAAATATTGTGGAAGCGCGCGTCTGCGCTTGAAAACAGCTTTACAGCGTAGTATGCTAGATTAGCACTCGATTCAACTGAGTGCTAACAAGAATTTTTCAATTCATGACGGAGGCGCACTTTTCATGGCAAAAAAGCAATTCAAGGCGGAATCGCGGCGCATTCTCGACCTGATGATCGACAGCATCTACACGCACAAAGAGATCTTTTTGCGCGAGCTCATCAGCAACGCCAGCGACGCGATCGATAAGCTCTACTTTCTCTCGCTGACGGACGACAAGGTCGGCAAAAACCGCGAAGACTTCGAAATCCGCATTTCGGCGGATAAGGACAAGCGAATCTTAACCATCTCGGACAACGGCATCGGCATGACGAAGGAAGAGCTGGACGAAAACCTCGGCACGATCGCCAAGAGCGGCACGCTCGCGTTTAAAAAAGAGCACGACACAAGTGACGCGGTGGACATCATCGGTCAATTTGGCGTAGGCTTTTATTCGAGCTTTATGGTCGCGGACGACGTACAGGTGCTCTCGCGGGCCTACGGCAGCGACGAAGCCTGGCTCTGGGAGAGCCAAGGCCGCGAGGGCTATACGCTCACCAAGGCGGAAAAAGCGGACTGCGGCACGGTCATCACGCTCAAGATCAAGCAAAACACGGACGACGAGCAGTATGATACCTACCTCGACTATTACAAAATCTCCTCTTTGGTCAAGCAGTATTCGGACTATATCCGGTATCCGATCCGTATGGAGCATACCCACACGCGTCCGAAGAACGGCGACCCCAAGGACACGGAGACCGTCACCGAGGACGAAACGCTCAATAGCATGATTCCACTCTGGAAAAAAGCAAAGAGCGAACTCAAGGACGAAGACTACAACGAGTTTTACAAGAGCAAGTTCCACGACTTTGAAGACCCGCTTTTGACCATCCACTTCAGCGGCGAGGGTGTGGTCAGCTACGACGCTCTGCTCTACATCCCGAAAAATCCGCCATACGACTTCTACGCCAAGGAATATCAGCGGGGATTACAGCTCTATTCCAGCGGTGTGATGATCATGGAAAAATGCGCGGATCTGCTGCCGGACTATTTCGGCTTTGTCAGCGGACTCGTGGATAGCAGCGATCTTTCGCTGAATATCTCCCGCGAGCTGTTGCAGCACGACCGCCAGCTCAAGACCATCGCCGTCACGCTCAAAAAGCGGATCAAGACCGAGCTGAAAAAGCTCATGGACAACGACCGCGAGAAATATGAGCAGTTTTACAAAAGCTTTAAACTGGCGATCAAATACGGCCTTTACAGCGAATATGGCATGAACAAGGACTTCCTCTCCGACCTCGTACTCTACCATAGCGCGGCGCAGAACAAGCTCGTCTCGCTCAAAGAGTATGTGGACGCGATGAAGGAAGACCAGAAATACATCTACTATGTCTCCGCGGAGACGGTTGAGCGCGCAATGAAGCTGCCGCAGACCGAGCGTGTACGCGATCAGGGCTACGACATCCTCTGCATGACGGACGACGTGGACGAGTTTGCCATCCGCATGCTCGCGAGCTATATGGAAAAGACGTTTAAGTCCGTTTCCGACGCCGACCTCAACCTCGTTTCGGACGAGGAAAAGCAGGCGCAGGAACGCGCGCAGGAGGAGAACAAGGACATGCTCGCGGCACTTAAAGCAGCGCTGAGCGGCAAGGTCAAGGATGTTCGCCTCAGCGACCGGCTTAAGAGTTCGCCCGTGTGCCTGACCAGCGACGGCCCACTCTCCATCGAGATGGAGAAGGTGCTCGCCAGCATGCCGGTTTCCGACGGTTCCGTCAAGGCGGAGCGTGTGCTGGAGATCAACCCCGCGCACCCGGTGTTCAACGTGCTTTCGACGCTGGGCACGGACGACGCGCGCGTTGCAAAATACGCAAACCTGCTCTATGATCAGGCCCTGCTCATCGAAGGCCTCCCGATTGAAGACCCGGTGGCGTTTAGTAACGCAATCTGTGAATTGATGGTGTAATTTTGAAAAAAGAGGGCTTCGCCCTCAATCTCTGAATGCATTCCAAAACCAAGACGGCGGGCAAATGCCCGCCGTCTTGTTGCGTCGTATTTAGATGATCTCCAGCCGCTTTGCGCGGTTGATGGCCGAGAGGATGCCGCGAAGCGGAGCCAAGCTGATGTTGTGCGAAATGCCAACGCCGAAGACATCCTTGCCGTTTTTACTGCGTAGATGGATATACGCCACCGCCTTGGAATCCGAGCCGCTGCGAATCGCATGCTCCTTATAGTCCACAAACGTGAATTGATCCATCTTCTGCCCGCGAATCGCGTTAAAAAACGCGTCGATCGGGCCGTTGCCTTCGCCCGCCACCTCAAACACCGTGTCCTTATGCGCCAGTGTGCCGGTAAACGTCACGTGAGAGTTGCCCTTTGCGTCCGTGGTTTCGGAGAACGAGTGGCGAACGAGGCGATAGGGCGCATCGATATCCACATATTCCTTCTGGAATAGGTTGTTGATGCGCTCCGGCTTGAGCTCCTTGCCCACGCGATCGGTCTCCCGCTGCACCACGGCGCCAAACTCCGGATGCATCGCCTTGGGCAGATCGTAGCCAAAGTTTTGCTGCATAATAAACGCGGCTCCGCCCTTTCCGGACTGGCTGTTGATGCGGATGATCGGCTCATATTGTCTGCCGACGTCCGCGGGATCGATCGGCAGATATGGCACTTCCCAAAGGTCGGTCTGCGACTCCTTCATATACTGAAAGCCTTTGTTGATCGCGTCTTGATGCGAGCCGGAGAACGCGGTAAAGACAAGCTCGCCAACATACGGCTGACGCTCGCCAATCTTCATCTTGGTGACACTCTCGTAGACTTCCTTGACCTTGTTGATGTTGGAAAAGTCCAGCTTCGGATCAATCCGCTGGGTAAACAGGTTCATCGCCAACGTCACGAGGTCAACATTGCCCGTGCGCTCGCCGTTGCCGAAAAGCGTACCTTCCACGCGATCCGCGCCCGCAAGCAACCCCATCTCCGCGGTGGCGACGCCGCAGCCGCGGTCGTTATGCGGATGCAGCGAGATGATCGCGCTTTCGCGATTGGGCAGGTTTGCGATGAAGTATTCGATCTCGTCCGCGAAATAGTTGGGCATGCAGTTTTCCACCGTGGACGGAAGATTCAGAATCACGGGGTTCTCTTTCGTGGAGCCAAGCTCCTCCATCACGCGGCTACAGATATAGACCGCGTTGTCCATCTCCGTTCCCATAAAGGATTCCGGCGAATATTCATAGCGCAGATTGACGCCGGACGCGATCACGGGCTCTGCGAGTTCGCGAATGAGCCGCGCCGCCTCCACCGCGATATTCACGATGCCGTCCATCTCCATGCGAAACACAACCTTGCGCTGGAGCGTCGAAGTCGAGTTGTAAAAGTGCAAAATGGCGTTTTTTGCGCCGGAAATCGCCTCAAACGTGCGCTTGATGAGGTGCGCGCGCGCCTGCACGAGCACCTGAATCGTCACGTCGTCTGGAATATGCCCGCCCTCGATCAGCGTGCGAATAAACGAAAACTCGGTTTCGGAAGCGGAGGGAAACCCCACCTCGATCTCTTTTAAACCGATGTCCACCAGCGTATGAAAGAGCCGCAGCTTTTCTTCTACGTTCATGGGGTCAACCAGCGCCTGATTGCCGTCTCTGAGGTCGACCGAGCACCACGTTGGCGCTTGTGTAATCTGCTTGTTCGGCCACGTACGGGTTTCAAACCGGATCGGTTCAAACGGAATGTACTTTTCAAATGTGTTGTTCAAGGTTAGCTCCTCCTTCTGCTTGGCGGCCAGAGGGCAAAACTAAAGCCCCTGACCAAATCTGTTTTGGTCAGGGGCGTTTTATACGCGGTACCACCCTGGTTCGGCCTTCGGTTGCCCGAATAGCCCTCATCAGCCTCCAACAAGGCCTGGACCG
>JAQVML010000074.1 GCA_028703645.1 Eubacteriales bacterium | reverse complement strand
ATACGCAAGGAGAAACACCATGAATCATAATTATACTGTGCCAGCGACATTTCCTTCGCTGGAAGCAACGATGAATTTCGGCCAGTTTGGCTGCGTAAACCTTACCCCGGCGCAATACGCCGTACATTCGCGCCGTATGCGGAGTACGCAAAAGCCGGCGCGCGCCCGCGCAAAAGGCTTTCAAGCCTATCTGAGCGGGAGGTTGGAGCGCATATGAGCGAGATTCGCCTGCCCCTCGCGCCTTTTGGCGCAACGATTCTCCGGCAATCGCCGGAATTTAATCTAGAGCGGGCGCTGCGCCGCGCGAAGATGCGCGCGCTTGGCATGGCAGCGCTGCTGAAACGACGAGACAACCCATTGGAGGGAACGATGCATCCTGATCAACATAATTATTTCGCGTCCCCCGCGCAGGGGTCGACGCTGAACGCCGGTCAATTCGGCAATCTGTTTGCGCAGCACCCGTGCAACGCTTGCGACGCAAAACACCAGGCATACGATGCGGAAACACCCGCACATCCGTTGCGGAAACGCAAACACCTTCTGTCGGCGATATGGAGGAAGGTCAAATGAGCAATATGGCGGGGCTGGATGCTTACGGGTTTTTACCCGCCATGCGCGCGGCGGCGCAGGCACGAAGCGCGGGGCCGGAGATTCCCGCCCGCGTCACCGCGGTGCACAAGGAACGCTATGCGCTCGTCACCGACGAGCAAGAGTGCTACGGCAGACTTAAGTCCTCCGTCTACTTTGGCGGCGGCGAGGAAGAATTCCCCACGACAGGAGACTTCGTGTCGATCCTGTATAACGAGCAGGGCGACAGCACCATCACGCAAACCCTGCCGCGCAAGTCGCTGTTCGCCCGCAAAAACCCGACGCTGGGCGAGAGCGATCAGACCGTTGCCGCCAACTTCGACAGCGTGTTCATCATGCAGTCTCTCAACCACGACCTGAACCCCCGGCGATTGGAGCGATATCTCACGCTCGCTTGGCAGTCCGGCGCGGTTCCGGTCGTGGTGCTGACCAAGTCGGATTTGGTAGACGACTGCACCGCGCAGATGGACGAAATCCGGCGCGTTTCCGCCGGGGTCGACGTGTTCGCGGTCAGTGCGAAAACAGGCGACGGCTTCGACGCGCTGAGCGATTATCTAAAACCCGGCAGAACGATCGTGCTGCTTGGCAGCTCCGGCGTGGGAAAATCCAGCTTTGTCAACGCGCTCGCGGACAGCGAGATCATGGCGGTCAACGCCATCCGTGAGGATGACAGCAAAGGGCGGCACACGACCACACACCGCCAGCTCATCCGGCTCAACAGCGGCGTGATGATCATCGACACCCCGGGTATGCGCGAACTCGGCATGCTGGATGCCACCGCGGGGCTCAGCGAGTCGTTTGCGGATGTGGAGGCGTATTTTCCGCTCTGCCGTTTTTCGGATTGTCGGCATGAGCGCGAGCCCGGCTGCGCAGTGCAGGCAGCAATCTCCTCCGGCGAACTGCCCCGCGCGCGGTTCGAGAGCTATCAAAAGCTCCAGCGGGAGTCCCGTTTCGCGGGCGATCAGGCCGGGTATCTAAAGCAAAAGCAACTGCGCTTTACGGAGATTGCGAAATTCAGCAAGTCGATTCAAAAATCCGGCGGCAAGCGCGGAACGTATTTAGAGGACTAAAAAAACGGGACGAATTCCTCGTCCCGCATGCAAATGCCTTGATTCGATTTATTTCTGAAGATCGAGCGACGATCCCTGCTGCACCTGCACGACCGACGTCGGAAACGCGAAGTCGATACCGAGGCGTTCAAACGCTTCCTTGATCGCGAGGTTGACGTGCTGATTGATGTCCATATAGCAATCGTAATCCGAAGTGAGCACGTAATAGACCACCTCAAAATTCAGGCTGTAGCTGCCGAATGACGCAAAATGCGTGCGCGCAAACGTCGCATCCTCCGTCTCCTCGATGATTGTTTGAATCACCTGCGGAATCTGCTTGAGCTTCTCGTTTGGCGTGTCATACGTGACCCCAAGCGAAAAGAGAACCCTGCGCTGCTGCATGGTCTTGTAGTTTCGAATGCGCGAGCCCGTTAAATCCGTGTTGGAGACGACGAGTTGCTCGCCGCCGAGCGCACGCAGACGAGTGGTCTTGAGGCCGATATGCTCAACGGTTCCCATTTGATCGCCGGAGATGATAAAATCCCCGATTTCAAACGGTTTATCAAAGAAGATCGTAAAAAAGCAGAAGATATCCGTCAATACGTTTTGCGCGGCAAACGCGAGCGCGACGCCGCCGATGCCAAGCCCCGCTACCAAAGAAGTAATCTTTACCCCGATGTTGTCGAGAAACAGAATCAGTGCGATTCCCCAAATGATGCCTTTGACGATGCGAATCAGCCACCGCATCGCAAGAGAATTGCTGTCCAGCTTGCCTTTGCCGAGTTTGGAGAGGAACAGCGCCGCAAGCGAAGAGAGAAACATCGACGCCATGGCGATGGCGAACAACGTGGAGAGCGTGCCCACAATGGTGTTGAGATGCGAGTTTAGCTTGAGCGTACGCGTGCAGTAATAGAACAGCGTAAAATACGCCACTGGAAGAAGATAATGCTTTACCCCCGCGCGCACGAGTTCACCATAGGGCGACTGCGTACTTTCGGTATACGACGCAATACGCCGAAGCGCCGTCCTGCCGAGAAAAAAGATCAGGATTGCGCCAAACAGCAGAACACCGAGAAAGACGATGTAGCCCAAAACGGTATTGTTCCAATAGACTTTATCCAAGAAATCCATGGCTATGAATCAATTCCTCCTTCCGCCCAACCGACGGATGAATTCGCATCATGTTACCATAAAAGCAATCGCCCGCAAAGCAATAATCTGCGCTTCACGGGCGGATTTACCGAAGATTTGAAAAGATTTTTCCGTTTTGTCACTTCTAAGCGGATCAGAAGCCGGTCTCGTCCTGCTGCATGATCAAAACAGAATCCCACATTCTGTTGCTCATCTGCCCCCTACACCGCACCCAAATCGCGCTTTTCAAAGCGAATAAACGCGATGAGCAGAAACGCAATCGCAAGCGCGACGCACAATACCAGATACAGCGGCTGCACTACGGAATCCAACACTTCCGTATTCAGAAAATACCGAAACGGGGTCAAGAGTCGAATCGCGCCGGGCTTCTCAAAAAGATCGTAAACCACCGCGAGCGCATAGGTGGCCAACACGGTAAGATTCCCCGCCCGCGCGCCTCTTTCCGAAACGCGCATGCTCGCGGCGAACATCGCCGCAATCGAGAAAAACACAAGTCCCACCGCCCACATTGCAACGGAGAAACGCAGATACAGCCATAGATAATCCACATCAAGCGCGAGTTGCCGCACGGCCAGCACCGAAAACAGCAGATTCAGGCAGGCGTAGAGCGTGAAATAGACCAGCGCCGCCAGCAGCTTTCGCGCGAGAATGTACGAGCGCGATCTCGGCTTGGTAAACAGAAACTCATAGGTTTTATCCACACTCTCGCGCGAAACCGCGTTGCTGCCAAGATAGGCCGCATACACCGCAGCAAGCACGAAGACATACTGCATCAGCACCGCGTAAAACCCCGCAAACTGCGAAATGTCAATGTTCGCCATACCCATCGCAACCACAACGATGCGCGGAAATTTGTTGATCAGCTCCGTCATAAACTGCCCGTCCGCCATCGCCGCGCTGGATTTCAAAATCCCCGCGATGATGAACACAAACAGGCCAAGCGTCCAGAAAAGGAAGGGCTTCAGCCCCGATTTCAGTTCCTTGCGAAAGAGATTCATATTCGTCTCCCCCTTATAGCGCCGGAATATCCACGCGGGTGTAGCGGGCATATGCGGCTGCCATCAATCCAAGCGTGAGCGCCACGCCGATAAGCGCATATTTCGCCTCAAACGCGCCGTTAAAAAACGCTTTCGCGGTGTCGTAATACTGAAACGGCGTGATGTAGCGAAGGCTTTCCTCCTCCAGCAAGCTATGCAGCGCGCTAAGCAGAAATCCCGCAAAGCCGATCGCCGTCGCCAAGCCGGAGACGGAGCGAATCTTTCGCGCCAACACCGCGATCACAGCACCGATTGAGAGAAACAACAGCTCGGTCAGCAACAGCGAGGATGCCGCCAGCAACGCGTGCCCGATCAACAGCGGCGCGGGCGCATACGCACGATAGAGCGCAAGCGATTCGATGATGAAAAGAGCATTTGAAACAACGAGCAGCGTCAGCGCCGCCAGCAGTTTCTCAGAAAAGAGACGACCTCGCGCACGCGGCTTGGTCAACAGGAAATCCATGCATTTTTCGCGCTTTTCACGGGAGAAGAGATTGAGTCCCAAGCCGGAGGCCATGATCGTGCCGAAGATCGAAAAATATAGAAAACCGAACGAATAGAGTCCGCCAAAGCTGAAGAGGTTGTCCATCTGCATTCCAAACGCCGCGGCAAACGCAGGCGGAAAATTCGCAAGCATGCTTTCAACGCCCGCTCGACTTTCCAGAAAGGCAGGCAACGCGCCCGTGATCAACCCGGCGAGAAGGCCAGTCATGACGAGCGTCCATACCGCGACGCCAACCCAGGTGCGACGCAGCTCAAACCGAAATACATTCATCGCACTTCCCTCCTATCCTCGCTACAAAGACCGTTTGATCGGAAAGCGTTCATTGTTCCGTCTCCCCGTCCTCATAGTAGTGCAGAAAGATTTCTTCCAGCTCCGGCTCGCTGATGTCCGCATTGACGAGCGGCATGCCCGCGAGCGCCTGCAATAGCGCGTTGATCTCGCCGCTGTAGAGAAAGCTTGTCTGCACGCCATCCTGCGCAACCTGCGCAGCACCCGCAAGCGAGAAGCTCTCTATGGGGCTTGCGCTCGTAAAGCTCACCTTTTTATAGGAATTCTTACGCAGGTCGCCGATGCTGCGCAAATCGACAATGCGCCCTTCTTTGATGATTGCAACGCGGTTACAGATGCGCTGCACCTCGCCCAGAATATGCGAGGAGAACAGCACGGTTGCGCCGCGCTCGTTTTCGCGCTGAATCAGCTCAAAAAACGTCCGCTGCATCAGGGGATCGAGTCCGCTTGTCGGCTCGTCGAGTATGATCAAACGCGGAGAATGTAATAGTCCCTGTACGATGCCGACCTTTTTCTTGTTGCCGAGGCTCATGTCCTCAATCTTTTTGTTCAGATCCAGCGAGAGTGCGTCCGCAAGCTCGACAATGCGCTTTGCACAGTCCTTTTTATAGAAGCTTGCGGAATAGCGCAACAGGTCGATTGCCCGCATGTTGTCGTAATAAAACACTTCGCCGGGCAGGTACCCGACCTCGGAGAGGATCTTCACCTTGTCCTTTTCGCAGTCCATGCCGAAGATCGTGGCGAACCCGCCGGATTTTTTAATCAGCCCCAGCAACGTGCGAATCGTGGTGGATTTGCCCGCGCCGTTCGGGCCGATGAATCCGAAGATTTCGCCCTCTTCCACCGCGAGATCCACATCCACAATTCCGCGCGCTTTTCCGTAATACTTGGTCAGTTTCTTGGTTTCAATTGCATACCCCATGTTTGGCTTCTCCCCCTGTTCCATTTGATTGTTGTTTCGCTATCACTCAGCGCGCTTCCATCATTTGCAGCGCGATCCCGCGAATCATGATCCGCAGCGCGTCATCATACGCCTCCGCGCCGATCTCATCCTTGAGCAGCATGGTGAGAAACACCCCCCGAAACGCCGCGCTAAACGCCGCGACGCGCTCCTGCTTCATGTTTGGAAACGCGGCAAACATGCGGCTCATCGCTTCCTTGTCCCGCTCTGCATGTTGGCGCGAAAGCTCCGGCGGCACCGTTCTCATAAAATATTCCAGCTCGCCGTTCTGCATCAGCCGCGGCAAAAACGATTCGTCCAGCTTCTGATAAAACCGCAGGATGATGTCCGTAAAGGATTCCGCGTCCGGTCCGCCCGGCAGAGAGGAAACCTCTTGCAGCATCTGGCTTTGCGCCTCCGCGTCGAACTCCATGATTACCTCAAACAGCAGGCGCTCTTTGGATTCGTAAAACAGATAGAATGTACCCTTGGGGATATTGACGCGCTTGACCAGCTCGTCGATCGTCGTTTTTCGAATGCCATATGTCGCAAGGCATTTCTTAGCCTCTGTCTTTAACCGCTCTTGAATATAGGCGCGCTCGCTCTCCGAGAATGTCTTAGGCATGTAACCAGCTCCGTTTTGACTATAATGACTATATTATATTTTATGGTCATTATAACATCGCATTGATGTTTGTCAATAGAAAAGCGCGCAGATAATTTGCGCGCCTAGTGTCAGTTTTAGCCCTTCCGGATGGATTGGGGTCTGCTTCTGTTTGAATGCTCTCATCCGCTGACGATTGTGGAACCTTCGAGCGCTACTTGCGTTTCTTTTTCTTCTTCAGCCAAGGCCTCCACGCCACGACGACGATCCCCGCGATCACCAGCGCGAGTATACCCGCAAAAACGAACAGGAGCGGGTCGGCGGGCTGCTGCTCCGTCTTCGCGGTTACCGCAGGTGACGCGGTCGGGCGCGGCATCGGCGTCGGCCACGGTGTCTCCGTCGGTCTCGGCGTCGGGCGCGGCACGTCGGTCGGCATAGGTGTCGCATTAATCTCTTGATCCGTGATCTTCTTCAACTGGTCGGCGGGCAAAATGGTCAACCTCTGCCGAACCCAGCTGGCGACGGTTGAGCGCGTCCACTCAAACTCGAATTCGTCCGAGCAGAAGATGCTCTCCACCGAGTTCT
>JAQVML010000073.1 GCA_028703645.1 Eubacteriales bacterium | reverse complement strand
TGAAAGGGGAAAAGACGGGTGGAAACGAAGGATTCGGGAATCATCCTTTCCATAAAAGACGTGAGCAAATCGTTTCCGGGTGTAAAAGCGCTGGACAATGTCTCGATAGAAGTAGCGCGGGGGATTGTACACGGAATCGTAGGAGAGAACGGCGCGGGGAAATCCACGCTCATGAAGATTCTCTCCGGCGTTTACACGAAGGACACCGGCACGATCGTGTTTGACGGAGAGACGATAGAACACACAACCCCGATAGAGTCGCTGAACCGGGGATTGAGCATCATCTATCAGGAATTTAACCTCGTGAACACGATGAGCGTCGGCGAGAATATCTTTCTCGGGCGTTTTTCGGAGATGCACGGTATGCGCGGTACGCATGCCGAAGCGAGAAAACTGCTCGACAGTATCGGCTGCACGATCGACACGCGCACGCTGGTTGGCGACCTCTCCGCAGCGGAAAAGCAGATGGTGGAGATCACCAAAGCGCTGTCGTTTCAAAGCAAGCTGATCATCATGGACGAGCCCAGCAGCTCACTGACGAGCGACGAGCTCAAGCAGCTCTTCGGGATCATTGGCGATCTAAGAGCGCGGGGCGTGTCCATCATCTACATCAGCCATAAACTGGACGAAATTTTTGAGCTTTGCGACATCGTGACCGTCATGCGAGACGGACACGTGATCGATACAAAGCCGGTCGGCGAGCTGACCCGCGCGGATATGATCACCAAGATGGTCGGCAGATCGATTGAACACGAGTATCCCGAGCGTCCGCGCTGCGTCGGCGAGACGCTGCTGGAGGTGCGCTCGATCAACACTCATAAACTCCACGATGTCTCGTTTGAACTCAAAAAAGGCGAAATCCTCGGCCTCGTCGGGCTCGTTGGCGCGGGCCGCACGGAGATTGTGCGCGCCATCTGCGGCGCGGACAAGGTGAAAGGCCATCAGGTGTTGATCAACGGAAAACCGGTCAAGATCAAAAAGCCTGCGGACGCAAAACGCCACGGCATCGGACTCGTGCCCGAGGATCGCAAACTGCAAGGCCTCGTGCTGCGCTTCTCCGTACAGAGCAACATCGTCATGGCGAGTCTCGATAACCTCACGAAGTTCGGATTCGTGGACGCCTCCAAGGAAAAAGGCATTGCGGAGCGCCAGATCAGTAACCTCGGCGTCAAGACGCCGTCCGCGCAGACGACGGTGGTCAGCCTCTCCGGCGGCAACCAGCAAAAGTGCGTCGTGGGTAGATGGCTGGAGATCAATCCGCAGATACTGATCATGGACGAACCCACGCGTGGCATCGACGTTGGCGCCAAGTATGAGATCTATATGCTCATGAAGCAGGTTGTGGAAAACGGCGGATCGATCATCATGATCTCCTCCGAACTGCCGGAAGTGCTGAACATGTCTAACCGCGTTCTGACCATTTGCGAGGGCCGCATTACGGGTGAATTCAACCCCGAAACGGTGTCCGCGCAGACGATCATGGACAGCGCGATCGGTTGACGGGAGGAAACGGTATGACAAAACGGTTTAGTCTCAAGAATTTTCTGTTGAATTATCTGGTGCTCGTCGCCATCGTGCTGCTGGTGATCATCACGATCATCGTGGAGCCGAAGTTTCTCTCCGGCGAGAACCTGACCAACATCATGCGCCAGTTCGGGCCGCTGAGCTTTGTTTCGCTGGGCATGACGTTCGTGATCATCGGCGGGTTTATCGATCTGTCGGTCGCGGGCATCATCTCGCTGGTCGCAGTCGTGACCGTGTCGCTCATCGATCCGCTGGGACAGATTCCGGCGCTGATTCTCGGCATTGGACTCGGCGCGTTCCTCGGCTTTCTCAACAGCGTGGTGCTCATCAGTGCGGGCGCGTTGACGCAGGCGGAAGCGTTGTTTATCACCTACGGCATGAGCGCGGTCTACAGCGCGGTTGCGCTGATCTACACGGGCGGTTCGACACAGCACATGAGCTGGCTGCAAACGCCGCAGACGGTGTTCACCGCAATCGGTTCCGGCACGGTCGGCATTATCTCGGTTTCGTTCCTCATCTTTCTCGTCTCGTTGGGCGCGCTGTGGGTGTTTCACAACAAGACCTACAACGGCAGATCGATCAGCTACACGGGCGGAAACAAGGTCGCGGCGGAGCTTAGTGGCATCCCGATCAAGCGCAGCGTGGTTTTGATCTATACGATCTGCGGGCTCATGTCCGCGGTCGGCGCGGTGGTGCTGTTTTCGCGGATCACGACCGCGGCGCCGATCATCGGCAAAAACTACGAGACCAACGCGATTCTCTCCGTGGTCGTCGGCGGCACAACGCTCAAGGGCGGCAAAGGCAGCGTTCTTCGAACGGTGCTCGGCGTGCTGCTCATCACGTTGATGTCAAACTGCATGAACCTGCTGGGCGTTTCGTCCTATCTGCAGGTCGTGCTCAAGGGTGCTATTCTGGTGGTCGCCATCTGGCTCGACAACCGGAAAGAGCAGTAAGGGGGTAACGGTATGCAAACAACTTTCGCGGCATTCGGGAAACGCTCGTTGCGTGCTCTTACCAAGCAGAAGGCGATCATTGCGATTCTCATCATGCTGATCATGATGCTGTTTTTCAAGACGAACTTCTACACGAGCTATAACCTGCTCAACGTGCTCAAGGACGCGGCGGTCAACGAGATCATCGCCTTTGGCGTGACGCTGACGGTCATCGCGGCGGGGTGCGACCTCTCGGTCGGCGGCGTGATGTGTCTAAGCGGCATCGTGTCCATCCAACTGATCAACGGCGGCATGAACATGTGGCTTGCGATGCTGCTCGCGGTGCTCAGCGGCGCTGCGGTCGGGTTCATCAACGGCTTCCTCGTGGTGCAACAAAAGACCGAGGCGTTCATCATCACGCTCGGCACCGGCATGCTCATCAAGGGCATCAACCAGCAGCTCACGGACGCGCACCCGGTCTCCTGCACGAATATGGAGTTCATGAAGATTGCCAACGGCAAGATCGGCGGGGTGATTCCGAACCTCGCGATCTACATGATCGTGATCGGACTACTCGTCTACGCGCTTTTACGCTACACGAGCTACGGCAGAAACCTCTACGCGCTCGGCGGCGATTACGACGTTGCCAAATACTCCGGCATCAACGTCATCTCGATCAAGTGGCTTGCGTTTATCCTCAGCGGCGCGCTGGCAGGGGCCGCGGGCGTGCTGCTTTCAAGCAAGCTCAACACGGGTTCCAGCATCTATGGCGACGACACCGCGCTGATGGTCAACTGCGGCGTCGTGGTCGGCGGAACGAGCTTTGCCGGCGGCGTCGGCGGCATCCTACAGAGCTTTATTGGACTCATGGTGCTGCAACTGCTGACCAATTGCATGAACATGCTCGGCATTGCGCCATATCTCCAACAGGTGTGTCAGGGCGTCGTGATCGTAGCGATCATCTGGCTCGACTGCTTCGGCAGAAAGCGCAAGCGCGAGGACGTTTAACCTTCCTTCCCGAACAACAATCCCCGTTTCTCTCCTTGCAGCGCCGCCGGGTTTTCCGGCGGCATTGCTTTATCAGAATCGCTACCTGGTCGTCCGAATTACATGGTTTTCACGATGCGCGAATCGAGCGGCTATGGTATACTCATAGCCAGATGGCGAAATGGTGTGGAGGCAGAATATGATCTTTTATTTTTCCGGAACAGGCAACTCCAAATGGGTTGCAGAGGAGATTGCGCGGCGCACGGGAGACGAGGCGCAGAGCATCGCGGGGTTGGTGAAGGACGGGCCTACGGTAGTCTATGCCGGAGCAGACGCATGTATCGGCGTCGTATTTCCCATCTATGCCTGGGGCGTGCCGCTGATTGTAGAGCGGTTTTGCAAGTCGATTACGCTCGCGGGCGCATATGCGTTTGCGGTTTGCACCTGTGGCGACGAAGCGGGCAAAGCCATGCTGCGCCTGAAGAAGAGCTTTGCGTATCAAGGCGCGTGGTCGGTCAAAATGCCGAATAACTATATTGCCGGTTTCGATGTGGACAGCCCGGAGTTGGAGCGCAGTAAGATCGCCGAGGCGAAGAAACGTCTCGACACGATCTCAAATGCGGTGCTGGCGAAATCCACGGTTTATGACGTATGCGAAGGGTCGGGTGCAAGCATCAAAACCGCTCTTGTGAGGCCGATGTTTAACACATTTGCGCGCTCGACAAAACGCTTTTCGGTCGAGAGCTCCTGTAACGGTTGCGGCCTTTGCGCGCGCGGTTGCCCAATTGGCGCAATTCAAATGCAGAACGAAAAACCGGTTTGGATCAGGAAACACTGCACGCAGTGCATGGCTTGCATCAATCGCTGCCCGCAGCGCGCCATTCAAATGGGCGAGGATACAAAAAATCGCGGACGGTACTATTTCAAAACCGATTCGCTGACGTAACGACACAGTCTTTCTATGGATCACACTTGTGACAAGGTAAGAACCAAGATAATAAAACTTTGCAGCGCCGCGCATGACGACGGCGCTCCTTTCAAGCAAAAAATGCTTCATTTCACTTAAACGATGCGGTTATAGTCGAAAAAACCACGACAGGCGGGTTGTTTTCGTCTGATCGCTGGTGGTTATACAAGAAAAACATTGGCCCTAAAAACACAGCCAAGAACGATATTTCGTTACATGATCATTTCAAATCGGTTTGTTGTTCTTGCGATCACACATCACAAGGGATATAATGAACCAAGATCGCATCCATTGAAAGCCGCAGCAGAACGAAGCAACACGCGCGATGGGACGGGAGAATAGAATGGACGGAAGATACGGCACCGCGAACGACTGGCAGGCTCTAATTTCTAAGCTCAACGGCGTTTATGCCTCTCATGTTGTGTTCTCCGAATCACAGGAACCGGTCGAGATACATGTTCTTGCGAGCAACCGCCGCAACGTGAAATCGATCGTTCGGGACGTTCAGTCCGCAATCTCCGCGCGCTATGGCGTGGATGTAGATTATCACATCATCAGTGTGGCGCAGGTTTCTTCCAACATCATAACGGGCATGGGGTTTCGGCTCATCTATTCCGGAATCAGCATGCATTCCTCCGGCAAGGAAGTCGAGGTGTCCGTTGTGCTCGCGCGGGACGAAGAGAGATTCACAGGAACCGCCGTTGGCAGCTCGATTCCGTTTTCGCGGATGCGATGCATTGCCCAGGCAACGCTGGATGCGGTGAAAGCCTGTACCAACGGGTCTTCTTTTTTTGAGCTGGCGAGTGTGGAAGTGATTCAGTCCAATTCGCGTGCAATCGTGGTTTCGCAGGTTTACTGCCTGCCGGAGAATACCCCGTTGATCGGCTGTGTGTATGCGGAGCCGGATCAGGACGCCGCCGTGGCGCAGAGCGTTTTAGATGCGATCAATCGCAAACTTGAGATCTACACGCAGGAAGTATAGTCTCGTTTAGACGCGCTTTCTGATTTTGATAAAGACAGTTCATGTGCATTTCACACGGAAAAATTGAAAAGAATGTGCTATTTGATAAATTAACAGATCCGGCAATAGCGTAGCGGATATAGCCTGTTCGACTAGCGGAGAACAGAGACTTGAAAAAGGAGGCTATATCCACATGAAGAAAATCCTCATGGCGCTCGCATCTCTGGCTGCTCTGGTTTTGGCAAGCGGCGCGTTTTTCTATGTCAGATAAGACGAGACAAACACCGAGAAAGTGAATAGGATATTCTGCCGGATCTGTTAATCTTTTTCGCCGATTGGCGGGGGTTGAGACAAGTGCAAAGCTGGATAAGCAAACAGAAACTTTATATGGTGCTGGTAAGCCTGTGCGGCATTGCTGTCTTTGCACTGGGCATTGATCAATCAACCTCGCTCTATCTGCAAGCCTCGTTAAAATGGGACCTTGTCATCTATAGCGTTGTGATGGTCGTGATACTTACCATGTGCCATATGCTGCCGATCTATATCACGGCGGATAAAACGATGGAGATCAGTTTTGTTCCCGTCGTTGCATGCTTGGTGACAAAGGGTGTATACCTGACGATCGTGCTCTACACGATCTCTTCTTTTCTTGTCTTTCTATCCGATCCGCAAACAAAAAAACACTATTCTCCATGGAAGAGATCGCCGCAGAAAGAACTCTTTAACGTCTCCAATGTGCTGATTTCGATATTGATCGGCGGGCTGGTGTATCACCTGATCGTACCGATCGGAGGCGGATCGGTGTTTACCTGGAGCGTGGTTGCCGGCGCGGTCGTCTTCTCCTTTATCGCGATCTTCGGAAACCTGGTCTTTTTTATTTTGTATTATAAACTCAGCGATCAGGGGCGATTTTTCGCCTTACTGCGGGATAATATCGGCGGGATTTTGCCGAACATTCTGGCAACGATTCCGCTGGGCCTCGTGATTGGCTATATCTTGACGCAATACAACGCGTATCTCTGGCTTGTGCTGTTCATGGGGCCGCTGATGCTGGCGCGATATTCCTTTAAAGTCTATCTGGACAGCCATACGATTCTGCTTCGCACCATTGCTTCGCTGGTCGAGGCGATTGAGGCAAAGGACCCGTATACGCACGGACACTCCCAGCGCGTCGCCTATCTTTGCAGCGAGATTTGCAAGGCGATGAACTGCACGCGCGCGTTCTCCGATCAGGTCATGATGGCGGCTTTGCTGCACGACACGGGCAAGATCGGGGTCGAGGACGCGGTGCTTCGCAAGCCCGGCCCGCTGACGCCGGAAGAGTATGACCTCATCAAGCAGCATCCCGTTGTCGGCAGGCGCATCATCGAGAGCATCAATTTACCGACGGTCGTTACCGACGCGGTTCTTTACCATCATC
>JAQVML010000072.1 GCA_028703645.1 Eubacteriales bacterium | reverse complement strand
GAAACGGTAAAGGTCACCTATGATCCCGCGCGCGTGAGCCTCGATCAATTGCTGTTTGCCTACTTTGAGGTGGTCGACCCCACCGCGGTCAATCGCCAGGGGCACGACGTCGGCACCCAATATCAGGCGGGCGTGTATTATGCGGACGCGGAGTCGCAGGCGGTGGTCGAGCGCGTCGCCGCCATTGAGCGCGCACGCACGCCGCGTTTTTCGGTGGAGATCGGCCCTCTCGTCAACTTTTTCCCCGCGGAAGAATATCACCAGAACTATCTGGATAAAAACCCGAACGGCTACTGCCATATCCCGTTTGCGGAGATTGCGCGGCTTTCGAAAACCACCATCGACGCGGGGCGCTATCGCAAGCCGGAGGAAGCAAAGCTTCGCGCCGCCCTCACGCCGGAGCAGTTCGACGTTACGCAAAAGAGCGCGACCGAGCGCCCGTTTACCAGTGCGTTTTACGGAAACAAAGCGCGCGGACTATATGTGGACGTCGTCACCGGCGAGCCGCTGTTTACCTCGGACGACATGTATCATTCCTCCTGCGGTTGGCCTTCGTTCACAAAGCCGGTCGAGCCTTCGGTCGTCGTGGAGCGCACGGATAGCAGCCATTGCATGCGCCGAGTCGAGGTTCGCTCGCGCGCGGGCAATTCCCACTTGGGCCACGTGTTTGAGGGCGATGCCGAATCGCCAAACGGCACTCGCTACTGCATCAACGGCGCTTCGCTGCGCTTTATTCCGCTTGAGGAGCTGGAAGCGCAGGGTTACGGCTACCTGCGGGAGAAATTTAACGACTAGCGCGCTGAATGCGCTTCGAATAGAAACATGAAAAACCGAGCAAAGCGCGCATAAATGTGCTATACTGCCAATGCGCGCTTTTTGTTTGCGCGCCCAAGCATTTGTCCGATCGGAGTGAGCGATACCAATGATCTATCTCGACAACAGCGCGACCACGCGCGTTTTGCCGGAAGCGGCGAGCGCTGCTTTCGGCGCGATGACCGAGCAGTTTTATAACCCCGCCAGCGCGTATCAGTCCGCAGTGATGACGGAGAAACTGGTGGAAAACGCGCGCGCGCGGCTTTCCGGCGCGCTCTTTTGCTCCGCCAGTGAGATTCTCTATACCTCCGGCGGAACAGAGTCCAACAATATGGCGATCTTCGGTTCGCTCAAGCCCCTGCGCGGAAAAAAGCGAATCATCACCACCGCGGGCGAGCATCCCTCGGTCTATGAGGTCTTTCGCTCGCTGGATGGAACAGCCGACACCGAGGTCGTATTCGTTGGCCTCCGCGCGGACGGAACGGTCAACCTGACCAAGCTGGAACAAGCGCTGAGCGAGAACACCGCGCTGGTGAGCGTAATGCATGTCAATAACGAAGTCGGGGCCATCAACGACCTTGCCGCAATCTCCGCGCTGATCAAAAGCCGCGCGCCGGGAGTGCTGTTGCATTCGGACGGCGTGCAGGCGTTTTGCAAGCTGCCGTTTGCAAAGCTGCCGGTCGATCTGTATAGCATCAGCGCGCATAAATTTCACGCGCCAAAGGGCGTAGGCGTGCTGTATCTGAAAAAGGGCGTCAAGTTCGCGGGCGGGCAAATCGGCGGCGGACAGGAGAAAAACCTGCGCTCCGGCACGCTGAACGTGCCCGGCATTCTGGGTCTCGACGCCGCGCTGGAACAATATCAAGCCCATCAGACGGAGTGGATTTCGAATCTACGCGCTTGCAAGCTCCGCCTCTGGCAAGACCTGAGCACGATTGCGGACGTGTTCGTCAACGGCCCCGCGCCAGAAGAAGGCGCACCGCATATCCTCAACGTCTCCTTCCCTGGCGTGCGCGGCGAGGTATTGGTCAACGCGCTCTCCGAGCGGGAGATTTTCGTCTCCACGGGCAGCGCCTGCTCCACGCACAAAAAAGGGCAAAACCGGATTCACGCCGCAATGGGCATCACCGGCGCCCGCGCGGAAGGCGCGCTCCGCTTTAGCTTCTCGCCGTTCAACACGCTAGAAGAGATGGATGCCGCCGCGACCGCTCTTGCCGAACAGGTTGCGTTCCTGCGCCGCTTTCAGCGCAGATAATCGCTTTTTTACCCTCTCAACAACAAATCACAATCCGAAAACAAACGAATCTGGAGAAGTTTATGGAAGCAGTCATGCTTGTCCGCTATGCGGAAATTCACCTCAAGGGCCTCAACCGTCCCTACTTTGAACGCAGCCTGATGAAGCGCATCTCCCTCGCCCTGCGTCCGCTGCCGGTCAAGGTCGTGCGCGAGCAGGGCCGTGTGTTCGTCTTCGGCATCCCTGCGGAGTCGATGGACGAGGCCGCGCAAAAGCTCACGCGCGTCTTCGGCATCCATTCCGTCAGTCCCGCGCTCGCGGTGGAAAAGGATTGGGACGCGATGGTCGAGGGCGCGAAAGCGCTCGTCGCCCGCCGCATAGAAGGCGTATCGCAGGCGAGCTTTAAGGTGATCGCCCGCCGCGCAGACAAGCGCTTTGCCATGTGTTCGCAGGATATCTGCCGCGTGATGGGAGGGTTGCTGCTGGAGGCGTTTCCCGCTCTGCGCGTGGACGTGCATACGCCCGATTTCTACGTCGGCGTCGAGGTGCGTCAGGAGCAGGCGTTCATCTTTGCCGATGAGCTGCTCGGCGCGGGCGGCATGCCGGTTGGCACCAATGGACACGCGATGCTGCTCATCTCCGGCGGAATCGACAGCCCCGTCGCGGGGCATATGATCGCCAAGCGCGGCGTGCGCATCTCCGCCGTTCATTTTTACAGCTATCCTTACACCAGCGAGCGCGCCAGAGAAAAGGTAGTTGATTTAACGAAAATTCTCGCGAGCTACGCCGGCGAAGTCGGGCTCTATCTCGTGCCCTTTACCGAGATTCAGCTCGCGATTTACGAAAAATGCCCCAAGAGCGAGACCACGGTGCTCATGCGCAGGCTCATGATGCAGATTGCGGAAAAGATCGCGCTCTCCTGCGGCGCGCAGGCGCTGATCACCGGCGAGTCCATCGGTCAGGTCGCGAGCCAGACCATCGAGAGTCTGACCGTCACCAACGACGCGGTAAATCTGCCCGTCTTTCGCCCGCTGATCGGCTTTGATAAGGAGGAGATCGTCACCCGCGCAAAGGCGATGGGTTCCTACGAAACCTCGATCCTCCCGTTTGAAGACTGCTGCACGGTGTTCGTACCGCAGCACCCCGTTACACGACCAAAGCTGGAGGATATCCGCCAGAGCGAGGCCCGACTCGATTTCACCCAAATGATCGAGACCGCAATCGCGAACACGGAGTTTCTCGCGATCGAATAACGAAAACACAACCCGGCTTTCCGGATTCGCTTCGTTTGATTTTACACAACATTCACAGTAGCGACACGGGCATCGTAGTATACTGTATTGGGTGAGCGGTGCCCTGCTGGCCTGTATCAATTGTTGGAGGAATCAAAAATGAAGTTTATCTTTCGCTTAATCGGCGTTTTGGTCGTACTGCTGATTCTATTGATGGCGGTGCTGACCTATCTGGATGGAAAGGATTTGCTCAGCGGAAAGCTGGAGCGCCTGATCGGCAACCTGCGCGTGCTCGGCAGACAAGCCTGGCAGGAGGTCTTGTACTTCATGCAGGATTCCGGAATCGCGGAAGATGCGGCGGGTCTACTCGACCAAGGGGCGGACTATTTGCGAGACACGGTTGAGCCGCATGTAACCAGCCAGCCCGGCGCGGACGCGTTTTCCACGCCGATTCCCGAAGCAACCCCCGTGGGGTAAGCTCTTACAATCAAATGCAACATGCAACAAGGCCACCCCTGCGGGTGGCCTTTCAGTCTGTCAAAAAAGTCTTTAAGATTGTAAAGGGTCGTAACCCTTAACCCGTAAATTCCGGCTGCGTCGGTTGATCCGACGCAACGGAACGCCCAGCATGGGCGATTTCTCTGTGCGCTTTGCCGCCCGGGAGCCCGGAGGGCGAGAGGCAAAACGTGGTTATCCCGTCGAAAAACTAGTTTTTCGACGGCCTGCAAGGCCACCCCTGCGGGTGGCCTTTGTTATGCTGTCTGATAGATTCGCTCAAATATTTGGTTTCGCTCAGGACGGAATCTTCGGGATTTCGATCTCCGGCAAAAACGAGCGGAGCCATGCGACATTGAGCAGCGTCTTTTGATGCAGCTCGTTGGCAAGCTTGCTGTCTACGAAGCGCGTTGCGATGTTTTTGTAGGAAAACGGATAGTCGGACATATAGTAAAACATCACGTCCATCAAAAAATCTTCGCAGTCGTTCTTTCTCTGCTCAAATTTTTCCTGATCCGCCTGTGTGCGAAACGCCTCGCTGCCCGTAATCTTGGAAAACAGGAAGTTCACGTTGTGCGTTTTCGGCGGCTCCGTCTCAATAAAGTAGACATACATGCCTTTGAGTTGGCGCTCCACCGCCTGTTGGCAAAGATAGGCCACGTAGACCCACCGTCCCCCTTTGATCAGCGTATCGATGGTACCAATGTCATAATCGGATAGCATTAGCCAATATCCGCATTTTTCTAGTTTATTCATGTTCCAATCGCTCCTCCTTCTTCGAGCGCCCCGCTGCTGACGAGATGCATCAGCACGTTGGTGATTCTGCTGTCGTATTGAAGCGGAAGGGACACAAGCTCCTGCGCCGCTTCCAAAAAGGTCTTTACAACGTTATATCCGCGCTCGCTGGTCATCGCGTCAAAGGAATCCGCCACGGCGACAATTTGGGACGCGAGACTGATGTCTTCCTCCCGCAACCCGCGTGGATATCCGCTACCATCGAGCCGTTCATGGTGATTGCGCGCAATCTCCGCGATCTGCTCGCCAAACTTTGGTTGCAGCATGCGCCCGCTGTCGACCGGATGGCGCAAAATGTATCGAAACTCCGCCTGCTCCAACCGCTCCGGCTTTTTCAAAATCTCGACCGGAACGAAGCATTTGCCAACGTCATGAAACAGCGCGGCAAAGGCGAGATCTTCCCGCGGGATGTCTGGCCCGTGATCTTCCATCGCGTCGTAGATCGCGAGAGAATATTGCAGCACCGCTTTGCTGTGGCGCGAGGTGTAGTGGTCTTTTTCGTTGATTCGCGTTAAAAGCTCTTGCAGGCTCTCGTCAATATGCGCCAAAGATTCATATGCAGGGCAATTGGTCACATAGAGAATTTCCGTGTCCCCGTGCATTTTGACGGGTACATCCTGCTTTAACCCCGATACCGTAAACGATTCGCCGGGGCCGAGCGATTGGAGGCCGTCGTCCATCGCGAGTTCGACGCCGCCTTTGTGGATAAAGAAATACTCAATCGCGTCCGGGTCGCTCGCAGGATAGAGCCAAACGACAGACTCACCCGTGATTCGGTACAGCATGACTTCCAAGTCGCCCTGCTTTGCCAGCAGATGTGCGCTTGGTTCGTTCTCCGCGGCAGGCTCTCCCGCGACTGCTTTTCTGTTAAATTGTATGCCGTCCATCTCATCACCCAGAGCGTTGTGCCGTTTGGAACAGAATTAGAGGCGAAGCTCCAACCCGTACGCTTCAATTTCCTCTATAATACCACATGGCGTAGCTAATTCATAGGTGTGAAACGGTTGAACCTGAATATCAATCTCGGAATTCATGCAAATACGCGCCAACTGACGGAAAATCCGCAGCAGGCGCGTATCCGAATTCTGAACAAACACCGCGAGATCGACATCGCTGTCACATCCCGCACAACCCTTGGCAAAGGAGCCGAAGAGAACAACTTTGTCTACTTCCGGCAGGGCATAGATCGCGCGACAGATTTCGCGCATCCGCGCAGCATGGTCTCCAAATATCGTTTCGAAATCACGACTCGCTCTGATCATGCCCACTCCCCGCCCGCTGAGCGCAATCGCCCGAATTAGAGCGGGATCACGCGGAGCGGATCGATCAATACATACTGACCGTCGATATAATAAGTAGTATACTCACAAACCACGATCGCGCCAATCGAATTTGCATAGGCAAGCACAGGTGCTACAATGCTATCCACAAGCTTCAGCAGCCAGGAAACGTCGTTCCAGGGCGTGAACTGCGCAAACTTCACCGCGATCTCAATCTGGCGATTCGCCGTGGCAACCATGCGCTCCAGAATTGCAAACTGCGCATTCGAATAGCGCGTGCTGAGTATTGTGACCGCGCGCACCGGCGCGGGATCGTTTCCTGCTGCATTCGCAACGCTCGGAATCACCATGACCAGGAGCATAACACAGATTACGAGAGCCATCAGTCTTTTTTTCATAAATATTCCCCTCCGAAACATTTTTTTCGTTTCGGTTTGGAGTCCCCTGCGACAAAGCAATAAAAAAACAGCCTGCTTTCCATTGCCAAGCTGCCAAAATTTGTCTTCTACGCGCGTATGAATTCTTGCGGTAGGATACTCAATTCGGCATCTGGCTGCCATCGACACGACTCGCGTGTCATTAGGCCCTGTAGCTTTGCGTCACCCGCTTTCACGGGTTTTGCCTTTTTCGTGGGAGTTGCTCCTAAACCTGTAACTAAAATATCACATGTATATTACATTGTCAATAGGAATAATGTGTAATATTTGTTATTTTCGTTCCAAAAATGTTAAATAAAAATCAGATTTTTCAAAAAAAGCCCACCGAACGGCTCATCGCATGGTTTTTCTGCGCCATTCTCGCTCATGAATTTGTTACATCGTATGACCCGAACTTGTATTTAAACTGAACCGATAGTCCTTTTCGCGAAACATGCAACCGTGGTATACTATTTTTAATATCAGGAGGTGCGGTATGGAACAACTGGATTCGGTCAATCGCCTTGTCTCAATGATGACGCTCTCGGAAA
>JAQVML010000071.1 GCA_028703645.1 Eubacteriales bacterium | reverse complement strand
TCCTACGCCATCCCCCACGCCGGAGGCTACCGTAGCACCGGAGCCGACACAAGTACAGGTTTCGACTACGACCTCACCGGAGATCGTAGCCGCACCCACGGCGCGCTTAACCGCCTCTATTTACTATGTCGGCGGAGGGCTGCTGCTTGCAGTCGTTGCGCTGGCTGCCGTTGTATTGGCGAAGCGCAACAAGAACAACTGATTTTGACGCATCGATCGATGTTATGTGTCACCGATCTTCGAATATGAGTAGCGATGAAAGGAACACGCGATATGATTTTTACACATCCGTGCCGGTTGGCGCTCAGCGGCAAGTTTCCCAGCGTTTGCGCGGGGACTCTTGCGCTCGCATTTTTGATTGGCGGCTGCGCTCCTGCGCAAGCGCCCGTGGCAACCCCATCCCCCGCCGTTACGAATGCGCCGGTTGTTACGATTGCGCTGACTGCGACGCCGGAACCCACGCCCGAGCCTACGCCCGAGCCGAAGAATCGCTCTCTCACCTCCGGTCGAGTCGTTCCGGAAGGAACGCCGCTCCGGCCCTTTATCATGTCCATCGACAACGCAAACGGCGCAAAGCCGCAGACCTCGTTGATGGAAGCGGACATCGTCTACGAGTTTTTGGTTGAGCAGTCGATCACGCGGTTTCAGGCGTTGTTTAACGACACTTATCCCGCCTATGCGGGGCCTTTGCGCTCCACGCGCTATTACATCATCGATATGGTTCAAGAGTGGGACTGCATGTATCTGCATGAAGGATATGTCGTTCTGCGCAAGCCGTATCGGCGCTATCCAGGAGACCTGATTACGCTCTACTTGCCGAGCGGCGATTTTAGGGGCTTTAACAAGACATTTTATCGCAAAACCAGCGCATACGATGATTTTGAAACGCCTAACGGCTATAAATTCCGTGCAAAAGACATGTACAGAAGCAGTGTCCACTCGCTGTATTACCGTGTCGCCGCGCTGGTGAACCGGTTTTATGGCGAACACAACGCAAAAGAGTGCCAGCGCTTCAACTTCCTTGAAGACATCTCATATGAAAACGGCACGCCGTTTACCAAGGTGACCCTGCCTTTTGATAACAATAAGGACCCGAACTGGATTCAGTTTACCTATGATCCGCAAAAGAACCGGCTCTTCCGTTTTGAGAGCGGGGAACCGAGCCTCACCCGCACGCTCGCCGACCACGGAGACACCTATGTGGAAGAGCAGATGAACGTTCAAAACCTCATCGTGCAGCACGTGGAATACGGCTCTGTTGAGGATGACCCGAAACACCGTCGCACTTGCGACATGATCGGCAGCGGCAAATGCGATTACTTCATCAACGGCCAACATGTGACCGGCACATGGTCGCGCCCGACGGCGGAAGACTATACCTCTTATTTACTGGACGACGGCTCGCTCGTCACGCTCGAACCGGGCAACACCTGGATCGCCGTGTACCCGTCCTCCGCTCCATTGACCATTGAATAGCGCACAGCACAACAAAATGAAGCGTTTCCCCTCGCGGTTGCTGCCGTTTTTCGCGGGGTTTGTTGTTTTGCTGCTTTCGGGCTGCTCGGTGATTCAAACCATTACGGGCACATCTCCTGCGCAGGACACGACAAGCGACACGGAGATTGTGATTGTAACGGAAGACGCGCTGAGTAATTCGGATGCCGCAGCAATGGCTACGGCGACGCCCGTTACGCCCGCCGAGGAGAGAGACGACGGCGCGGAGGATGGTTCCCCTTCGCCAACGCCGCTCAACGAAGGAATTTCACCGACAACGGGCCGCCCGCTGCCGCAAGGCGCGGTCTATCGTCCCGTTCTGGTCGCAATCGACAACGCGGCACAGGCGCGTCCGCAGACCGCGCTGATGCTCGCCGATATCGTCTACGAGTTCCCGCTGGATCGCACCGACCACGTCACGCGGTATCTCGCGCTGTTTTCCGACGAGCTGCCAACGCGCGTTGGCCCAGTTCGCTCATCCCGTTCGTATCTTGCGGAAACCGCCGAGGAATGGGGCGGGCTCTATGTCTCGCTGGGTGATCCGGAGATCGCGGCGGAAAACTATCCGCTGCTCAAGGACAGCAGCGTGCGCTTTCATGTGGAGAATACCGGCGACGCCGCGCAGTATTTCTATCAGGATAAAACCATTACGGCAATCAAGGAACACACCTCTTTCTTCCAGCTTTTGCCATATGTGGAAGACAACTACCACTTTACCGTAGCGTACAGCGATCAGCGATTCGCCTTTGAGCACGGCGTGACATATGAAAAGGGAAAAGAAGTTCTGAGTGTTGGAATCCCCTTCACCAGTTCGGATTCCGAACGCGTCTTGTTCACCTATGACAAGGCAAAAAACGTGCTGGTGCGCAGCGATAAAAACTCCAAAAAAGTTCTTGGCGAGAGCAAATCGCTAACCCCGACGGACGATGCGCTGGGCTACGCCAACGAATTGATCACGGTGCAAAACCTCATCGTCCAATATGTGCACACGACCGTTTTTGACTCTAATTTTCGCAATATTATGGTGACCGGCAAAGGCGACTGCATGTATTTTATCAACGGTCGCGCGGTATTTGGCAGTTGGAGCAGGCCGCAGCTCAGCGACCCGACCACCTATACGCTTTATGACGGCACTATTGTCCGCCTGGAGCCCGGCAACACTTGGATCATGATGATGCCGAGTACGCGGCAAATCAAAACTCTTTATGTCGGATAAAAAAGCAGCAAACGTAAACGACGGGATGCAGAAGATATCTGCATCCCGTCTTATGATTTACGCCAAATTCGTTTATTCCATCGGCTGATAGCCGCGCAGTTCCGTTGGTTTGAGTACGCCGATATCGGTCGCAACCCCGGTCACAAGCTCCGGCGGGGTAATGTCAAACGCGGGGTAAAATCCCTTGACGCCATCTTTGCAGGTGCATACGCCCATCGCGTGGCGCACCTCGTCGCCATTGCGTTCCTCAATGTGGACGGAGTCGATGTCCGAGTGCGTGCGATCGGGAAAACCCGCCACATAGTAAGGCACGCCGTAATAATTCGCACACAGCGCAATCTGAAACGTGCCTACTTTGTTGACCACATGACCATCCAGCGTGATCACGTCCGCCGAAGTTGTGAAAAGATCGACATGCTTATGCCCGAGCACATAGCCCGGCATATTGTCCGTAATCAACGTCACGTCAAACCCCATATCGCAAATCACACTCGCGGTGAGGCGCGCACCCTGTAGATATGGCCTTGTTTCCGGCGTAAAAAACTTTGCCTCGTCGCCACGCTCGCGCAGCGCGCGAAGCAGCATGCCAACGTCCGCGTCGCCATAGCACTGCGTCATGATCGTCGGGTTTGTGGGTATTTTTTTCAAAAAGAAACGTGCTTCGCGGTCGATTCGGTCATATCGTCGGGAAAATTTTGCAACAGCCCCCGCCATGATCGCATCGCATGCGTTCTTGCCCGACTGAATGGCGGAGCGCGCATCGCGTTCGCAGTCGTCCGTCCAGGTGCGCATTTTACGTGCAGTGGTCGGCCGCGCATTGGCAATCACGTCCGCCGCGGCTTTTAGATAAGCCAGTTGCTCCTGCGATGGTTTCTCGCGGCATTCGTAGGCGGCAAGCGCCATTCCCATCGCCGCCGCGTGAAACGGGCCATAGCTTTGGGTCACCATATCGGTGATGGCTTTTGCGACCTCTTGATGCGTGTGGCAGGTGACAAACTCCTCCCGCGCGGGATAAATTCTGCGATCGAGAATTCGTACGGCGCCGTTTTCATACCAGGCGATGTTTTCAAATTGGAATAAAAAAGCAAGGTCATGATCGGCTCTTTGCATGGTTTCGCTCCTTCTATGTTTAAAAAATAGCGCACCATATTCTCCGCGCGCTTTGTCAGATCCGGTTGTATTACCCTTTTCAGTATACACTTTTTCGCCCCGCTATGGTATAGTCTAGCGGAGGTGATATGGTTTATGAAATACGCGATCATCGGCGGCACGAACATGGAATCGCTGCCCATCCCCTACCGCGAAGAAGTGGTCGGAACTCCGTATGGCGATGTGGTCATATTCCGCGGCATGCTGGACTGCGGTCAGGAAGTCATCTTCCGGTTTCGTCACGGCGTACTCTTTCGCCACGATCCGGCGGATATCAACTACCGCGCAAATATCTACGCGATGCATATGCTGGGCGTTACCCACATCATCGGGCTATCGTCCGTCGGCGCCTGCGATTACGGGTTTAAGGTCGGAACGGTCTGCCTGGTCAACGATTTTATCGATATGACGAAGAAGCGCCCGCTCTCGTTTGATCTGGAACACCGTCTCGCGCTGCACACCGGCATGGAGGACGTATTTTGTCCCGAACTCAACGACGAGCTGGAACAGCTCATCCTCTCGAAAAAGCTGCCGTACTCCGGCCGCGCGATCTATTGCTGCACCGAGGGCCCGCGCTTTGAGACCGCGGCGGAGGTACGCATGTTTCGCATGTTTGGCGCGCAGATCGTGGGCCAAACGCTGGTGCCCGAGGCGCCGCTTGCGCGCGATCTTGGCATTCAATACGCCGCCGTCGGCGTTATCTCCAACTATGCGACCGGCATGATGTCCTATGTGACCGACGACAGCATCGGCTCCGTCATGCGTGAAATGCGCGACAGCGTATTTAACCTTTGCTTTGAACTGATTCAAAACAAAACCTGCTCCGTTGGCGCGCAAAAGGAGTAACGTTCAAATTTTGATCCATCCGATGCACAAAATGCCCGCTGCTCGCGCAAGCGGGCTTTTTTATCGCTATTCCGAAACCATCGGCGGCTCGATAACCAGCCCGTGCTTTCCGTGCTTCTTTGCCTCCACCAAAACACGCAGCGCACGATCGCCCGGCTTCGTGTAGACAAGTCGCATGCGCTTTGGCGCAAACCGCGCCGATTCCAGCGCCGCAAACAGCTCCGCCAGCGCATCCGCCGGATAGATGAGAAAAAGCGTTCCGCCGTTTTTAAGAAGCGCAAACGCCGCGCTTAGAAATTTGGCAAGATTGTCCCCCGCGTCATGCCGTGTGAGTCTGCGCGAACGATTTTCGCTCGCGTCCCCGCTCGTAAAATACGGCGGGTTCATCACCGCCGCGGTAAACGTGCCTCTACCGAGTAAATCCGGCGCATCGGCAACATCCGCGCAAACAAAACAAATCTGCTGGTGGTTATATTGCGCGCTCTTCTGCGCGAGCGCGACGAGTCCCGGTTGCCGCTCAACCCCCGTAAAGCGCGCGCTGGTGTTATCCGCACCGAGCACGCAGATCACTCCACTGCCGGAGCCGAGTTCAACGACGTTATCGCGCGCTCCTGCGTGCAGAAACGAACACAGCCAAAGCGCATCCACCGTAAAGCGCTCAAACTCCGTATCCTGATAGAGCATCAAGCCGTTGTGCTGCAAATCATCCAATCGTTCCATGCACAAAAGTATAGCATAATCCGGCTTTTTTAAATTGATCCGTTGCTTGATTTTTCGTAAACAATCTCTGCTCTTTTCGTCTTTTGCAAAAATCCTGCGGTGTATCGCCTCTTGCTTATGTTTGCTTTTTGATCGCGTCATGATAGAATGATAGATGTGTTTAACGCGGCTAACGAATGAAAGAAAATAGCGAAGGGAGCAGGCGCATGATTACGAACGATTTGCAAAACCGTATTCATCTCGGCGACCGGGAGGCGTTTCTCGCGGTCTATCAGGAATACGGGCGCGGTGTTTACACCGTCGCGCGCAAGGCGCTCTCTTCCGATTCGCTCGCAAAGAGCGCGGTCAAGCAAACGTTTCTTACGCTCTACGAAGAACTGCTTACCAAGACGGACGATTTTGATATTCCCGTCCGCATTCGTCAGCTTGCCGATCGCGAAATCTATCTGCTTCGATTGATCAGCGGCAAGACAACTCCGCAAGACGATGTCGCTTTGCAGCCGGAAGAACCGGAAGCGGAACAATTCTCCGCGCGGGATTTTGCGGAGGATGCGGATCTGGTGCTCAACCTGCCCTCTCTGGAACGCGAGCATGCATTCCGCAAGCCGCGCAATGGCCTCTTTCTGCGCAAACCGCAGCAAAAAGCAGACGCGCGTACCCCACTCTTTTGGAAGATTTTACTCGTTTTGATCGATCTCTTTCTGCTCTGGGTGCTGGCTGGTCTCCTGATGGGAGTTGGCTATCTGCCGGTGGTTGACCTCGGCTATGTCTGGTTTAGCCGCGTGTTCTCCTCCATTCCACTGCACCTCGCGTAGTAACCATGGCGCACGACGCGCCGGAAAGACACCGCTCCATTATGATCGTACGCTTTTCTCTCGACACGGCGCGCAGAAACTTTACGCCCGTGGACAACCGGTTTATTTTGGATTATCTGCCGCACGCAAGCGAGCTTTGCGTGCGTGTGTATCTCTATGGCCTGATGCTTTGCTATGCGGGCGCGGGCGCGGAGACCTCATTGGGCGACGCGTTGGGCCTCTCCGACGCCGCGGTGACGGAAGCTTATGTCTACTGGCAGCAGCAGGGTTTGGTGCGCATTCGCGGCGAAGCCCCGTTGATTGTGGAATATCTCGATATCGAGCCAAGCGAAGCGGGCGGCGTCGTGCCCGGAAAATATGCCAATCTCGTCTCCGCGCTGGGTTCGCTCATTGCGCCGCGTCAGTTTGATTTTCGCGAGCTCAAGCATGTATACGACTGGATTGAAGTATATGGGCTCGATGAAGAGACCGTATTGGAGCTGGTCTCCCACTGTATGGATCAAAAGGGACGCCGCGTCTCGGTGAACTACATCGACGCGGTCGCGCGCACCTGGTCGGAAGCCGGAATTTGGACGCGGGACGCCGCGAGCG
>JAQVML010000070.1 GCA_028703645.1 Eubacteriales bacterium | reverse complement strand
GGCGCTCGGATCGACACCACAAAGACGGCTGGCGTGCTCAACATGTGCGCCAATAACTATCTAGGGTTGGCGGATCATCCCGCACTGATCGCGGCGGCAAAGGCCAGCTACGATCAATGGGGCTACGGGCTTTCCTCCGTTCGCTTCATCTGCGGCACGCAAGGGATTCACAAGGAACTGGAAGGCCGCATTGCGCGCTTCTTAGGCATGGACGACGCGATTCTCTACAGCTCCTGCTTCGACGCAAACGGCGGTTTGTTTGAAACGCTCTTGACCGATGCGGATGCGGTGATTTCGGACGAGCTCAACCACGCGAGTATCATCGACGGCGTTCGCCTCTGCAAAGCCGCGCGCTACCGCTACAAGAACAACGACATGAATAGCCTAAAAGAGCAGTTGGAGGCGGCAAAGGGTGCGCGAATCAAGCTCATCGCCACCGATGGCGTGTTTTCGATGGATGGCTTTATCGCAAACCTCTCCAGCATTTGCGACCTCGCCGAGGAGTATGACGCGCTTGTAATGGTGGACGATAGCCACGCGGTTGGTTTCATGGGCGAACACGGGCGCGGCACGCATGAGTATTGCGGCGTGATGGGGCGGGTGGACATCATCACCGGCACACTGGGCAAGGCGCTCGGCGGAGCCTCCGGTGGCTACACGGCGGCTAAGCAGGAGATCATCGACCTGCTGCGTCAGCGCTCGCGGCCATACCTGTTTTCCAACACGGTGGCACCCGCGATCTGCGCCGCGAGCATCAAGGTACTTGATCTGCTGGAAGAATCGACCGCTCTGCGCGACAAGCTGCACGAGAACACGCGATATTTCCGCGAACAGCTCGGCAAGCTCGGTTTCGATGTGCCAAAGAGCGAGCATCCGATCGTGCCCGTGATGCTCTACGACGCGAAGACCGCGCAGACCTTCGCGCAGAAGATGCTGGAGCACGGCGTCTACGTGGTCGGCTTCTTCTATCCCGTTGTGCCGATGAACAAGGCGCGCATCCGCACTCAGGTCTCGGCAGCTCACACAAAGGCTGATCTCGACTTCGCGGTCTCGGCGTTTGCCGCGGTCAAAGCGGAGATGGGAATCTAAACGAAAGTAACAGCAAAAGACCGGCCTGCGCCGGTCTTTTGCTATGTGTTCCCGGTTGCAAACCGGAATTATTTCTTATCTTTTTTAACCATTGTTTCGAATTCGTCCGCCAACCCGTTGAGCCAATCGCCTTCGAAGAGCTCGATCAAGCCCGCGTCGCAGGCGGTGGCGAGTTCCTTTTGAATCGGCAGCTCGGCGGTGATGGGAATGTTGTGCTTGTTTGCGAGGGTTTTGATGTCGCTTTCGCCAAACGGGCGAACGATCTCTTTGCAGCCCGGGCACTCGACAAAGCTCATGTTCTGCACAAGCGCGAGCACGGGAATCTTCATCATATCCGCCATGTGAACCGCCTTTTCGACGATCATGCTCACCAGCTGCTGCGGAGAGGTGACCACCACGATGCCATCCACGGGAATCGACTGAAACACCGTCAGCGGCACGTCGCCCGTTCCCGGCGGCATGTCGATGAACATCACATCCACACTGCCCCAGAGCACGTCCGTCCAAAACTGCTTGACGGAGCCCGCGATGATCGGCCCGCGCCAGACGACGGGGTCGGTCTCGTTTTCTAACAGCAGGTTCATGCTCATGACCTCGACGCCGGTCTTGCTCAGCACGGGGAAGATGCCCTGATCCGAGCCCTCTGCGCGGGAATGGAGGCCAAACGCTTGCGGAATCGAAGGGCCGGTGATGTCCGCGTCCAAAATGGCGGTGCGATAGCCTCTGCGGCGCATGAGCACCGCGAGCATAGAGGTGACGATGGACTTGCCGACGCCGCCCTTACCGCTGACGACGCCGATGACCTTTTTCACATGTGTCAGTACATGCGGGTCTTCTATTAAGCTTGTTTTCTCGCGGCTGGAGCAGCTAGCGTCGCAGCTGGAGCAATCGTGGGTGCAGTCTTCCATATCATCAGGTTATCCTTTATCTGGATTTTTTGCGGCTTGAATTCTCACATAGATCGAAAAAACAAACCGCCAGGCGTTTCCGATATTTGTCGGAAACCATGCTTTTTCATTATACGCCGTGGGAATTTTCTGTCAACCGCTCGGACTGCCCATATCGTGAGAAAATCACGAACGAGTACAGCGGGGGTACGCCGCAAGGACATACGGCAACCGCGTGCCTGGACACGGGAAAATCGCGCAAAATATGGCGGAAACGCTCGCTTTTGTTTCCAATTTGTTGGTTTGCCAAGCGTGTGGAAAATATGCTATCATAGCGAGCGAAGGTGAAGAAATGACGAATTCATATCACGATGAAACGAAAGAGATCAAGCGGCTTCGCATCGCGCGGCGTTCGATGATGTATCTCGTGCGCACGTTGATGCTGATCATACTCGCGGTGATTCTATGCATCGGCGCGTTTTTAACCGCGGAACGATATTCCAACCTCTATATTTTAACCTCGGAAGGCATGGCGCTGCGCGCGGAGTGTGTCTTCGCCGACGGCGCGAGAAACGATCTGGAAGAATATTTTACGCTCACGTTTTTGGATAACGATCCCGCCTTGTCGGACGCGACCTATGCCAACTATACGATTTCGGATTATAATTACGATCTGACGATCGAGAAAATCAGCGTTCTTCCCTGGTCGATGAGCGCGACGGTGACCGCGACGGAGCGCGTCACCCTCAAGGGAACCATCAATGCGGATCAGCTGGGCGAGGATCAGAGCGCGGCGGACTTTCCTCTTCCGGAATGGACGCCCAAACGATATAAAATTAAGTTCATCAACGCAAACGCGCGCTGGTATATCTCTGAATTGACGCTGGTCGAGGAGAATCCGGATGGTTCCGTTCTGGGTACGCCGGACCCGAACGAGTCCCCGATTCCTGCGGCAACGCCAACGCCGAAACCGACCGTCGCGCCATGATCCCTGATTTTTTTCCTGCGAATCGACCCGTTGTTTGCTTGGCTCCGATGGCGGGGTTTTCCGACCGCACGTTTCGGCTGCTGTGCCGCGAGCGCGGGGCGGACTTTGTCGTCAGCGAGATGATCAGCGCCAAGGGACTCTGTTTTATGAGCGAAAAGACGCGTGCGCTGTGTCTGCCGCAAGAGGGAGACGCGCCTTACGCCGTTCAGCTCTTTGGCAGCGAACCCGCGACGCTGGCAAAGGCGGTCTCGATCATTGAGCGCGATCTGGGAGCGCAATTGCTCTCCATCGACCTCAACATGGGCTGTCCCGCGCCAAAGATCGCCGGAAACGGCGACGGCAGCGCGCTGATGCGAGACCCCGTTTTAGCGGGGGAAATCGTGCTTGCCGCGGTGAGCGCGGCGCATGTGCCGGTCTCGGTCAAGTTCCGCAAGGGCTGGGATGCGGCGCATGAAAACGCGGAAGAATTCGCCCGCGTTTGCGAGGAAAACGGAGCGGCGTTTCTCACCATTCACGGCAGAACACGGGAACAGATGTATACGGGGCAGGCGGATCGGGCCTGTATGGCGCGCGTCAAGCGCGCGGTGAAGATTCCGGTGATCGCCAACGGAGACGTACACGACGCAACCAGTGCGCTGGATACCCTCCGCGAAACCGGCTGCGACGGGGTGATGATCGGGCGCGGCGCGCTGGGCAATCCCTTTCTATTTGAAGAGATCGTCTGCGCGCTGGAAGGCAAACCCTATTCTCCGCCGACGTGGGACGAGCGGCGCGAGACCGCAATGCGACATGTGCGGATGGCGCTGAATGAAAAAGGCGACCACGCGATGATCGAGCTGAGAAAACACCTTGCGTTTTACTTACGGGGCATACACGACGCGGCAAAACTCAGAACGCGCATCAATGCTTGTAAAACCCTGGAAGAACTCGAGAAAATATGGGGTTGACACGGTTTTTTTGCACCAATATAATAGGTAAACACGGTAGGAAGGTTATCATTCCTCTCGTAAAGGAGAAATAGACAATGGCAGAGATTTGGCTTACGCCTGAAGAAATTGCAAAACGCGAAGAACGTCTGGAGCATCTGAAGACGACGAGACGTCTTGAGATCGCAGAGCAGCTGAAAATAGCGCGTGCGTTTGGCGACCTCTCCGAAAACGCGGAGTATGACGCGGCGAAAAACGAGCAGGCGAAAAACGAATATGATATTCAGCAGCTTGAAAACGAACTGAAAAACGCGAAGGTGATCGATGAAAGCGCCATCGATATGACCACGGTTGGCGTGGGTGCCACGGTGAAACTCGCCGACGTGAACGATAAAACCAGAAAATTCATCTTCCAGATCGTTGGCAGCGCAGAGGCCGATCCGGTCAACGGGCGAATTTCGAATGAATCGCCAATCGGAAAATCGGTGCTTGGGCATAAAGCCGGCGATGTGGTCGAGGTCACAACCCCCGGCGGCTTGCTGAAGTTGAAGGTTACTTCGATTGGCAAGTAACGCAAACAGGTTTATCGGGGGCTGATCAGCCCCCTTGTTTTTTATAATTCCACCGGTCAACTCCGGCAAAGCAGTTATATTAGGAGAGAGAAGAATGGAACAACCGCTTGACCCGCAAAACCAGGAACAGGAACTCACACAGGAGCAGCTATCCGAGCTGTTGCAGATTCGTCGCGATAAGCTCAGCGCGCTGCAGGCGGCGGGGAAGGACCCCTTTGCCAACACCACCTATGACGTGAGCCACTTTAGCACCGATATTTTAGCGCTGCCGCAGCCGCCGGAAGGCGAACACGGGATGCAGGTCTCCATATCGGGACGCATGATCTCCCGTCGCATCATGGGCAAGGCGAGCTTTGCGCACCTACTAGACGCGAGAGGCCGCATACAGGTCTACTTTAAGCGGGACGACCTGCCGGAGGGCGTGTACGAGGCGTTTAAGACGTTTGACATCGGGGACATCATCGGCGTCAAGGGATACGTATTCGTCACGAGAACGGGCGAAACCAGCATCCACGCGCAGGAAGTCACGCTGCTTTCCAAGTCCCTGCGCCCGCTGCCGGAGAAGTACCACGGGTTAAAGGACGCGGAGCTACGGTATCGCCAGCGCTTCGTCGACCTCATCGTGAACCCTGAAGTGCGAGAGATGTTTCAAAAGCGCAGCCGTATCATCTCGGAGATTCGCCGCCGCATGGACGAGCGCGGATTTATCGAGGTGGAAACGCCCGTGCTGAATACAACCGCGAGCGGCGCTTCGGCGCGCCCGTTTGTGACGCACCATAACACGCTGGACCTTGATATGTATCTGCGCATCGCTACCGAGCTTCACTTAAAGGAATGCGTGGTTGGCGGTTTGGAGCGCGTCTACGAGATCGGCCGCCTGTTCCGCAACGAGGGCATGGACGCCATGCACAACCCGGAGTTTACGACCATTGAGGCATATCAGGCATACACCGACTACAACGGCATGATGGAGCTCTCAGAAGACCTCTTCTCGCGCTGTAGCATCGCCGTCAACGGCACGACGAAGATTACCTATCAGGGGCAGGAGATCAACCTCACGCCGCCGTTTGCGCGCGTCTCGATGAACGAGGCCGTGCGTCAGGTGACCGGCGTGGACTTCTACGGCTGCGCAACGGACGAGGAAGCACGCGAAAAGGCAAAATCGCTCAAGCTTGAGGCGAAGGACAAGACCGCAACGCGCGGCAAGCTCCTCGCCGAGGCGTTTGACGCGTTTGTGGAAGAGACGCTGATTCAGCCGACGTTTATCATCGACTATCCGGTGGAGATTTCTCCGCTGAGTAAGCGCAAGCCCTCTGCTCCGCATCTGACGGAGCGGTTTGAGCTGTTTATCGCGGGACACGAATACGCAAACGCGTTTTCGGAGCTCAACGACCCCGTGGATCAGCGCGGGCGTTTCGTCCAGCAGGCGCAGGAGCGCTTAAAGGGCGACGACGAGGCCATGATGATCGACGAGGACTTCTGCACGGCGCTCGAATACGGCCTGCCTCCAACGGGCGGCATCGGCATTGGCATCGACCGCATGGTGATGCTCTTAACCAACGCTGCGACCATTCGCGACGTGCTGCTTTTCCCGACCATGAAGCCAATTAAATAGGCAATATCGTTTCTGCCTGTTTCTTAGAAAGGGTAAATATCCCTCTCAAACAAAAAAGAGCCTGTCTGCGGGGTTTTCGCGGGCAGGCTTTTGCGATCCTAGGGAGAATCAAAACGGGCTCAAGCGGTGTGAGCAGAGGGAGAACCAGTAACTTTTAAATCGATTTTAAAAAACGGAGAAAAACGGAGATTCAGAACAAACGTTATGGATATTTTTAAATAACAACGTTAGGATAATTGTAATAACGGATCATGGCTGAATATGACCATTATTGCTCTTTGTCTTGAGCCCGTTTCGCTGCTATACTAACGAAGCTGTCGCAAGGAACGAACAAAACGACGGCGCCGCAAGAGCCCAGAACAAGAGCAAAAGCGGCCAAGCACCTTGAAAACTATATAGTGCAAGAAACAAAAAACAAGCCAGTAATTCTGAGGCAAGAGCACTGTAAAGTGCTTAAGTTAAGGAATGAAATAACGCAACGAATTTGAGTGAGCGTACAAAGTAAGTGAGCTAACGAGTCCTAAGGGACTTGTCAGAGATTGAACTCAAGAGTTTGATCCTGGCTCAGGACGAACGCTGGCGGCGTGCCTAACACATGCAAGTCGAACGGAGATATGATTTCGGTTATATCTTAGTGGCGAACGGGTGAGTAACGCGTGAGCAACCTGACTCTCAGAGGGGGATAACACTCGGAAACGGGTGCTAATACCGCATAAGACCACGACATGGCATCATGACGAGGTCAAAGGAGCAA
>JAQVML010000069.1 GCA_028703645.1 Eubacteriales bacterium | reverse complement strand
TTTGCATCTTTCCCTCAACGGAACCGGCGATACCATGCCGCGCACGATACGCAAGATGACCGGAGCCGTCGCGGACCGCTTCTCCATCGCCGAGCGCGGTTATGTTAAGCCCGGGTATTTTGCCGATTTAACCGTGTTTGACGAGGATGTGTTAAAGAACACGATGCCCGATCAATCCAAAGCGTTCGGCATCGAGCGCGTATACGTCAACGGACGGTTGGTGTTGCGTGGAGAAACGCTGAACGAAGCCGCATTTGCCACAGCCGGGCGCGCGTTGCGCGTTTGATCGGCGCGCGTTACGTGACCAGCAAACGAACCAGTCCCGCGCGGAAAGGAGAAGCGCATGAATAACCTGCTACAATTAAAATACGCCGTCGAGGTCGAGAAGACCGGCTCCATCAGCAAGGCTGCGGAAAACCTCTATATGAATCAGCCGAACCTGAGCAAGTCCATCCGCGAGCTGGAGGACGACATCGGCATCGCCATCTTCGACCGCACGGCAAAGGGCGTCGTCCCCACCGAAAAAGGGCGCGAATTCCTCGGCTATGCGCGCAGCATCCTCTCCCAAATTGCGGAGATGGAGGCACTGTATAAGCAAACCGACGAGAAGAAGACGCGCTTTGACCTCTGCGCGCCGCGCGCGAGCTATGTATCCCAAGCACTCACGGACGTGATTCTTTCGCTCGGGCCGGATGCGGACTACAGCGTGGACTACCGCGAGGCGGGCGCGATGCGCACGATTAAGCAGGTTGCAAACGGCGTCAATCAGCTCGGCGTGATTCGCTATCAAACCATGTATGAGCCAAACTATCTCAACACGCTGGCGGAGCGCTCGCTGGTGTATGAGCCGGTCCGGGAGTTTGCCTGCATCGTTATTTTGAGCGTGCATCACCCGCTTGCGCTCCAGCAGGTCGTCTCCAACCGGGATCTTTCGGATTGCACGGAGATTTTGTATGGCGATGCTGCCATTCCCGCGCTGCCCGTCAATCAGGCGCGCGAACTTGCGCAAGCCATCGAGGCGAAAAACACGATTACGGTCTATGAGCGCGCGAGCCAGTTGGAGCTCATCAGTCGGCTCAAATCCGCCTACGCCATCGCTTCCCCCATGCCGCAGGACGTGCTGGATCGCTTTCAGCTCGTGCAGCGGCGCGTCGATCTGCCCGGCAATCTCTATCGGGATGTGCTCATCTATCGCGCGGGCTACCACCTGACGCGGCTGGATCGGTTGTTGATTGAAAAACTCCGCGAATCCGCCCGACGGGTTATTTCTGAATAACAGGTTTGCTGCACCCGGCTGAACGTCGGGTGTTTTTATTTGGCGGGTCAGCGCCGCTTCTTCCTATATAAACTGTATCGAACCATCCAATAATCCCCGTATCCGTCCATCTAATGTTATGTTTCGAGCGCCGGAATGTTATAATAGATATTGTTATATCGATATTCATATACTGATATTCCGATTTTCTAACTTCAAAACTTTCCTGACCTATCGTAGTATATAGACAGAAAGAAAGCATTCGGCGATCTTCAGCTTCGGATTCGGACGGCGGGCAGGCTGCCAATCGGAAAACCGCGCCGAAAAGTGCCCTTTCTGCCAGCGACCCGATCCGGGTGCCACGAAGGCAAACTTCGGACGCATTTCGGACAAGGCGGAGATTCGATTCTTCGTGATCGACTCCGCAAACAACACATTAGAGGTTCGTTCTTGTTTCCGCAGCGGGCAGGCTGTGAACAACAGCGGAACGGGCCTCTTGAGACCAAGTTTGTATTGACACAAAAGAGGAAGACAAGAGGAGATGGAGAAGATGACGAAAACGACGAACAGAACCCCGATTGACAGCGTAGAAGCATTGGAGCGCGCATTTGACCGCCTCCACGCAGCGCAGCGTGAATTTGCCACCTATACGCAGGAACAGGTGGACAAGATTTTTCTCGCGGCAGCTACCGCCGCCAACAAAGCGCGGATTCCGCTGGCGAAGCTCGCCGTGGAAGAGACCGGCATGGGCGTTGTGGAAGACAAGGTGATCAAGAATCATTTCGCCTCCGAATACATTTATAACGCATACCGCAACGTCAAGACCTGCGGCGTGATTGAAGAAGACAAAGCCTATGGCATTCAGCGCATCGCGGAACCCCTCGGCGTCATCGCCGCGGTCATTCCGACCACGAACCCGACCTCGACCGCGATCTTTAAGACGCTGATCGCGCTCAAAACGCGTAACGGCATCCTCATCAGCCCGCATCCGCGCGCAAAACGCTCCACGATTGAAGCCGCGCGCACCGTGCTGGACGCGGCGGTTGCCGCGGGAGCGCCGGAAGGCATTATCGACTGGGTGGATGTGCCGAGTTTGGAGCTCACCAACCTCGCAATGAAGGAAGCGGACTGCATCCTCGCCACCGGCGGCCCCGGCATGGTGAAGAGCGCCTATAGCAGCGGCAAACCCGCCATCGGCGTCGGCAGCGGCAACGTACCAGCCATCATTGACGACACGGCGGATATCCTCTGCGCGGTGAGCTCGATCATCCTTAGCAAAACATTCGACAACGGCATGATCTGCGCCAGCGAGCAGGCGGTCATCGTGGTCGATTCCATCTATAACAAGGTCAGAAAAGAGTTTGCCGAGCGCGGATGCTATCTGCTCAAAGCGGACGAAATCGAAAAGGTACGCAAGACCATCGTCATCAACGGCGCGCTGAACGCAAAGATCGTCGGTCAAAGCGCCTACACGATCGCAAAACTCGCGGGCGTAAGCGTGCCGGAAAAGACAAAGATTCTCATCGGCGAAGTCGAGAGTGTGGAGCTCTCCGAAGAGTTTGCGCACGAAAAACTCTCCCCCGTGCTCGCGATGTATCGCGCAAAGGACTTTGAAGACGCGCTTCAAAAAGCGGAGCGTCTGATTGCGGACGGCGGCTACGGCCACACCGCGAGCCTCTATATCGACCCCATCCGCCAGAAGGAAAAGCTCGCGGCCTATACCAGCCGAATGAAGACCTGCCGTATTCTCGTGAATACCCCGTCCTCGCACGGCGGCATCGGAGACCTGTATAACTTCAAGCTTGCGCCGTCGCTGACGCTTGGCTGCGGCAGCTGGGGCGGAAACTCGGTTTCCGAAAACGTTGGCGTCAAGCACCTGTTAAACATCAAGACCGTTGCCGAGAGGAGAGAGAATATGCTTTGGTTCCGTACGCCCGATAAAGTTTACTTCAAGAAGGGCAGCCTGCCGGTTGCGCTCTCCGAACTCAAGACCACCCTCGGCAAAAAGCGGGCGTTCCTCGTGACCGATACGTTCCTTTACGAAAACGGTTACTCCAAGCCCGTAACAGACAAGCTGGACGAGATGGGCATTGCGCACGAAACCTTCTTCAATGTGCTGCCCGATCCGACGCTGGGTTGCGCACGCGAAGGCGTCAAGCAGATGTCCGCCTTCAAGCCGGACGTCATCATCGCCCTCGGCGGCGGCTCCGCGATGGACGCGGCAAAGATCATGTGGGTACTCTATGAGCATCCCGAAGCGGACTTTATGGACATGGCAATGCGCTTTGCCGATATCAGAAAGCGCGTCTATACGTTCCCTCACATGGGCGAAAAAGCGTATTTCATCGCGATTCCGACCACGGCGGGCACGGGCAGCGAGGTCACCCCGTTTGCGGTCATTACGGATGAATCAACCGGCGTGAAATACCCGCTGGCGGACTATGAGCTCGTGCCGGATATGGCGATTGTGGACGCGGACATGATGATGAACGCACCAAAGGGCCTCACGGCGGCGAGCGGTATCGACGCGGTGACGCATAACCTCGAAGCGTATGCCAGCATGCTCGCGACGGACTTCACCGACGGCACGGCGCTGCGCTCGCTCAAGATGATATTCGAGTATCTGCCCCGCGCCTATGACAACGGGCCCAATGATCCCGTCGCGCGCGAAAAGATGGCGAATGCCGCAACCATGGCGGGCATGGCGTTTGCCAACGCGTTCCTCGGCGTTTGCCACAGCATGGCCCATAAGCTCGGCGCGTTCCACCACATTCCGCACGGCATCGCCAACGCGCTGATGATCGACGAGGTCATCCGTTTCAATGCCACGGATGTTCCGGTCAAGATGGGCGCCTTCTCGCAATACGACCACCCGCACACCCTCGCGCGCTACGCCGAGGTTGCGGATTCCCTCGGCCTCAAAGGCAAGACGGACGAAGACAAGGTGGAAGCCCTTATCGCGGCGCTCGATGCGCTCAAAGAGCGCGTCGGCATCAAGAAGACCATCCGCGACTATGGCATCCAGGAAGAAGACTTCCTTGCAAGGCTGGACGAGATGGTGGAGCAGGCGTTTGACGACCAGTGCACCGGCGCAAACCCGCGCTATCCGCTCATGAGCGAGATCAAGCAGATGTACCTCAACGCCTACTACGGCACGAGCGTCCGCGTATAACGCGACACGCAGGCTAGCATACTTCATAATAGATGCAATGGTGTCGGGCAGGATTTTCTCCTGCCTGACGCCAAAGCGTTTTCTTGCATCTAACACACAATCACAACAAAGTCAAAGGAGAACACCATGGATTTATCGAATGTCATCGCGTTTCGCTCGAACAAAACGATCTATCGCGACGGGGACACCGTCGTCAAGGTGTTCGGCGAAGGATTTCAAAAGGCGGATGTGCTCAACGAGGCGCTCAACCACGCCCGTGTGGAGGAAACCACGCTCAACGTGCCAAAGCTCTACGGCGTCGGCATGACGGAAGACTGCAAGTGGTACATCATATCCGAATACATTCCGGGGCAGACGCTCGCCGAATTGATGACGCAAAACCCAAAGAAGCACGCGCAGTATCTGGAGCAGTTTGTCGATTTACAACTGCAAATGCATCGCCAAATCTGTCCGCTGCTGCCAAGACTTCGGGACAAGATGGATCGCAAGATCATCCAAACCGAGCTGCCGACGGCAACGAAATACGACCTGCACACGCTGCTGGAATCCATGCCGCGCCACAATAAGCTTTGCCACGGGGACTTTAACCCGACCAACATCATCATTCGCGACGACGGCACGCCGTTTATCCTCGACTGGTCGCACGCCACGCAGGGCAACGCCAGCGCGGACGCCGCGAGAACGTTTTTGCTCTTCTCCCTCGCGGGAGATGACAAAACGGCGGAAGCGTACCTCAAGCTCTTCTGCGAAAAGAGCGGAACGCCCCGGCAATATGTGCAAAAGTGGATTCCCATCGTCGCGGCGCGCCAGTCCATCAAGGGCAAGCCGGAAGAACGTGAGCTATTGTTCCGCTGGGTCGACGTGGTGGATTACGAGTAACAAAGTGCGCCTTTTAAGTTGCGCTTTTCCGAAAATCGCGGTATTCTATCGCAAGATGGCAACAAACCCATCAATCGGTACACCCGAAAGGAACACACCATGAGCGAACTAAGTCGCGGCGTGCGCGGCACGCAAACCGAGATCGTCACCGAAGAAAACGTTGCCCGCGCGCTGGGCAGCGGCGGCCTCGCCGTCTACGCAACGCCCCGCATGATCACCTTGATGGAATACTGCGCGATGGAGAGCGTGAAGCCGTATCTGCCCGCGGGCAGCTCCACGGTCGGCACGCGCATCGATATCAAGCACCTCGCGGCAACGCCCATCGGTATGACGGTGCGCTGCGAAACGGAGCTCATCGAGATCGACCGCAGAAGGCTCGTGTTCCAGTGCCGCGTGTTTGACGACGCGGGGCTCATCGGCGAAGGCATGCAGGAACGCTTCATCGTGGACAACGAGAAGTTCATGGAAAAGACGCAGGCAAAGCTAAAAAAATAACGATTGTAACAAAGCAGCCCCGCAGGAGTGATTCCCGCAGGGCTGTTTTTTGAAGATTGATTTACCAGTATCAATCCATCTTTTGTTCAAAACTTCCGTATGCGCCGTGCCATCCATCCGCAAGCGCAAAAAATGCGGCATATCCGTTTGCGCGGATAAACTCCGTCGCCTGCTTGTATTTTTGATATTTATAGCCCTCGTGGGCATAAAACGATCGAAGCGTTTCGCAGGAATCGTATGCGCCGCAGTCCGCGCAACTGACAAGCCCCCGCTTCACGCAGCAGACCTTCATGGTGCATTTCGCCTTTGCGATGTCCCGCTCGCCCGATTCATAGCCCGCCTTGCACCCCTTGCAGAGCCGTTGCGCGTAGACCTTGCAGGTTTGGCAATATGCGCCGCAGCAGCCGAGCAGCTCTTTTGACATGACCGGTTCCTCCTTTTTTTCGCCCGATTTCAGTTTTTTTACCGCCTGAAATTCACAAATTGACAGTTGTTGTCCATCGTATTAAAATGAACGCAGTCCAATCTCTGTATCATTCTATTTCTATTCTATATTCTGTCTTATGATCCCCAAAAATACATCAGGGAGGTACATGTTCCATGCTCTTTGGAGACGACGGACTCAAGCATCTCGCGGATTTGGCGAAAGATGCCGTGCGCAGCACAGACAACTTCAACTGGTCGTTCATCGCCATTTTCGCATTTGTGGTGATGATCTATGTGGACGAAATCCACAAGAAGAACTATAAGGCGATCGCAGCCGCGCTGATGCTCTACAGCGTACACTGGCTCTACGAGATTGCAAACGCCGTCATCTGCCACGTTACCGGCTATGCGCTCTGGACGGTTTCGCCGGAGAGCACGAGCTATATCCTACTCATCGGCGTGAGCTGGGAACTCTCGATGATGTTCGCCGTCGCGGGCTTTACCTCCAAACTCCTGCCCGCCGACAAGAACATGAAGATGTTCGGCGTCAACAATCGTATCGTGTTTGCCATCGGCAGCGCGCTGTTCTTCTCGCTGGTGGAGGTTT
>JAQVML010000068.1 GCA_028703645.1 Eubacteriales bacterium | reverse complement strand
TTCCGGGCGAAAACCTCAACGGCGTGTATTCGGCAAACGAGTTTTTAACGCGCATCAATCTGATGAAGGCGTACAACTTTCCTGAAACGGACACTCCCATTCAGGTTGGCAAAAACGCGGCGATCGTCGGCGGCGGAAACGTTGCGATGGACGCGGCGAGAAGCGCAAAGCGGTTAGGCGCGGAAAACGTCTACATCGTCTATCGCCGCGGAGAGGCGGAGATGCCTGCCCGTGTGGAAGAGGTGCATCACGCGAAGGAAGAGGGCATCATCTTCAAGATGCTCACAAACCCGACCGAGATTCTCGGCGACGAGACCGGTCACGTTGTGGGCATGACCTGCGTGGAGATGGAGCTCGGCGAACCGGACTCCTCCGGACGCAGACGTCCTGTCGTCAAGGCGGGCAGCGAGCACACGATCGATGTGGACACGGTGGTGATCGCCATCGGCAACAGCCCGAATCAGCTGATCAAGAACACCACGCCGGTCCTTGCAACCGAGAAGTGGGGCGGCATCATTGTGGACGAAGCCACGGGCAAGACCAGCCGCGAGCACGTCTACGCGGGCGGTGACACAGTCACGGGCGCGGCAACGGTCATCCTCGCGATGGGCGCGGGCAAAACCGCGGCAAAAGCGATTCACGAGGAACTGAGTAAGTAATTACTTCTTTTCTTAAAAGAAAAGAAGCAAAAGAATTCTCCTTTGATGTACAATAAACGGTATATCAGAGGAGTTTTTCTTATAAAAGGTGTTTATGAAGATTACGATTCCCGAAAGCCTTCTGCCGCTGGCGGAGGCGTTTGCAAAAGAGAAGATTGAGGTGTACGTCGTCGGCGGATTGGTGCGAAACGCGCTGCTGGGTCTGCCGCCGTCGGATATCGACGTTTGCTCGCGGCTGACTCCGCAGGAGATCGTGGAGGTTATGCCGCGCTACGGCATCCGCGTGATCGAAAAAGCTGCCGAGATGGGCACCGTGGAGCTGCACTTTGATGGAATTATTGTGGAGCACACTACCTTCCGGCGGGAGATGTATGCACAGGGCGGCGAGCACCGCCCGAACATGGTCGCGTTTGGCGAGAGCCTCACCGACGATGCTTGGCGACGGGATTTCTCCGTCAACGCGCTGTACGCAAACCTTGCGACCGGCGAGGTCAGCGATCCCACGGGCGGAATCCCCGATCTGGAACAACACATCATCCGCACCACCAGCGCCGACCCGGACGACATCCTGCGCTCCGACGCGTTGCGGGTGCTTCGGCTGGTGCGCTTTGCCTGCGAGCTTGGGTTTACGATTGAGGAAAACACATGGCAGGCCGCGAAGCGAAACGCGCCGAAGCTAAAAGACATCGCGCAAGAGCGCAGGCGGCAGGAGTTCGTGAAGATTTTGCTCACCGACGCGCGCTATCCCGCGCTGGGTCGGGACGAGCAGCGCTCGCCACTGCGCGGGCTGCATCTGCTGGACGAGCTGGACGTTTGGGACGATCTTGTGCCGGAGTTCAAGCTTGCGCGTGGCATGGCGCAGCGACCGGATCACCACCGCTACGATGTGTTGGAGCATAGCTTCCGCGTTTGCGCGGCGGCGCCCGCGACGGAGAAACTGCGCCTCGCGGGGTTGCTGCACGATGTCGGCAAGCCCGACTGCAAGCGCGAAACGGGAAAGCAGTATGCGCACGATCAATATGGCGAGCGGATTAGTAAGCGTGTGCTTTTCGATTTGCGCTTTCCGACGAAGACCATCACCGAGGTAAGCCAGCTCGTCGAAGGGCACATGTACGACATTCAACACATGGCAAAGCAGGACACCCTGCGCGTGCGGTTTGCGACCTGGGGCAGGGAACGCTCGATGGAGCAGATTCTCCTGCGGGAGGCGGATATCCGCGGCTGCGGGTATGATGTGGACTATGTGGCGGAGGATTGGCGCGCGCTGTATGAAACCATGCTTGCCGACGGTACGCCGTTTAGCGAACGGGAGCTTGCCATCACGGGCCGGCAACTGATGGAGGCCTCCGGCTTACCGGAAGGCAAGGCCCTCGGCGAACTGAAAAAGAGCTTGTTTCTCCACTGCGTGAAGCACCCGAAGGATAATAATCTGGCGAGGCTGACGCAGCTCGCGAAAAAGAGATAGCGCAAGAAGTTCTTTTGTTTCTTTTATTTCAAGAAAAGAAGAAGGCGCTTTCAGAAGAAGTTCTTTTGTTTCTTTTCTTATAAGAAAAGAAAAGTACGTTCTCTTACCTCACGAATTGACATTTTCGGGCGGTTACCCGATAATGTATGAAGTAAATTTGGAGGCAAACGGCAATGGAAGAGGTAAAACGCCCAAAGAACTTCATCGAGGAGTTCATCGAAGAGGACATGCGCACAAAAGAGCCGCGCGTGCAGACCCGGTTTCCGCCCGAACCGAACGGTTACCTGCACATCGGCCACGCAAAAGCCCTCGCAATCGATTTTGGCATGGCTCAGCGCTACGGCGGCATCTGCAACCTGCGCTTTGACGACACGAACCCCACCAAGGAGGACGTGGAATACGTCGACGCGATTCAGGCGGATATCCAGTGGCTTGGGTTCCGCTGGAACAAAGTCCTGTTCGGCTCCTCTTACTTTGACCAGTGCTACGACCTTGCCGTCAAGCTCATTCAAAAAGGCGTCGCCTATGTGGACGAGTTGACGAAGGACGAAATGCGCGCCTATCGCGGCACGCTGACGCAGCCGGGCAAAAACAGCCCGTATCGCGACCGACCCGTTGCGGAAAACCTCGATCTGTTTACGCGCATGCGCGCGGGCGAATTTGAGGACGGAAGCCTAACCCTCCGCGCGAAGATCGACATGGCGTCGCCAAACATCAACATGCGCGATCCCGCGCTGTATCGCATCAAGCACGTGAGCCATCATCAGACGGGGGATAAGTGGTGCATCTACCCGATGTACGACTTTGCCCACCCGATTCAGGACGCCATCGAGGGCGTGACGCATTCGCTCTGCTCGCTGGAATATGAGGCGCACCGCCCGCTGTATGATTGGGTCATCGACCAGTGTGAGTTTAACCCCAAACCGCGCCAGATTGAGTTTGCGCGGTTGAACATGACGGACACCATCATGTCGAAACGCTATCTGCGCCGTCTTGTGGAGGAAGGGTTCGTTTCCGGTTGGGACGATCCGCGTATGCCAACGCTCTGCGGCATGCGCCGCCGCGGCTACACCGCGCCCGCCATTCGCGATTTTCTGGATCGCATCGGCGTCTCCAAGGCGGACAGCGTCGTGGACGCCGCGATGCTGGAGCATTGCGTGCGCGAAGATCTCAACGACAACGCCGCCCGCCGCATGGCGGTGCTCAACCCCGTGCTTGTCGAGATCGACAATTGGGACGAGGGCAAGATCGAGGAGATCGAGCTGGAGAATCACCCAAACCATCCCGAACGTGGCACGCGCAGAGTCAAGCTCGGCAGGCGCGTCTATATCGAGCGGGAAGACTTTGCGGAAAATCCGCCGAACAAGTTCTTCCGCCTCAAGCCGGAAGGCGAGGTGCGCCTCAAGGGTGCGTATATCATCAAATGCACCGGCTGGGAAGCGAAGGACGACGGCACGATCACAAAGATTCACTGCACCTATGATCCCACGAGCCACAGCGGCGAGGATTCCCGAAAGGTCAAGGGCACGCTGCATTGGGTCAACGCGGACGACGCGGCAGAAGCGGAATTCCGGCTCTACGATACGTTGATGAAGAACGAAGTGGCGGCGACGGATGACGCGGAGGAAGAAGAGGAAGCGGTGGAGAAGGACTTCATCGACAAACTCAACCCCGACTCGCTCGTGACCCTGCGCGGCTTTGTCGAGCCCGCGCTGAAGGATGCCCGGGCGGGTGAGCACTATCAGTTCCTGCGCGAAGGATATTTCTGCGCGGATCTGACAACCACGCCCGAAGCCCCGGTCTTCAACCGCACGGTTGGCTTAAAAGACAGCTACAAAGCATAATTCTTTTCTTAAAAGAAAAGAATCAAAAGAATTTTTTTGCGATATAGTTCCCTTCGCGGAAATATATGAAGGAGTAACCCAACATGGTTCGAACCCGATTTGCCCCGTCGCCGACGGGTTATATGCATCTGGGTAATCTGCGCAGCGCGCTGTATACCTATCTCTATGCAAAAAAGCATGGTGGCACGTTCATCCTCCGCATTGAGGACACCGACCAGAGCCGCTATGTCGAGGGCGCGGTGGATGTGATCTACAACACCCTTCGCGACATCGGCATGCAGTGGGACGAGGGCCCGGATATCGGCGGCGATTACGGCCCGTATGTCCAGAGCGAGCGAAAGAGCATGTATCTGCCGTATGCCGAGCAGCTTGTGAAAGCCGGCAAGGCGTACTATTGCTTCTGCACCAATGAGGAGCTGGACGAGCGTCGCGAGAAGGCCGCTTCCCACGGCGAAGTCTGGAAATATGACAAGCATTGCCTCCATCTTTCGCCGGAGGAGGTTCAGCGACGGATTGCGGCGGGCGAACCCTACGTGATTCGCCAGAATGTGCCGCTCACGGGCGAGGCCTCGTTTGACGACGTGCTCTACGGGCACATCAGCGTCGACTGCGCAGAGCTGGACGACATGGTGCTCATCAAGGCGGACGGCATGCCGACGTATAACTTCGCAAACGTGATCGACGATCACACGATGGCGATTACCCACGTGATGCGCGGCAACGAATATCTGGCAAGTACGCCGAAATACAATCTCTTATATGAAGCATTTAGCTGGGAGAAGCCTGTCTATATCCACATGACGCCGATCATGCGCGACGCGAGCCATAAATTAAGCAAGCGCGACGGCGACGCGTACTTTGAGGATTATTTGAAAAAAGGCTATCTCAAAGAAGCGATTGTGAACTACGTCTCTCTACTCGGCTGGAATCCCGGTGACGAACGGGAGTTTTTCACACTGGACGAACTCAAGGAAGCGTTTGACGTGACGGGCATGTCCAAATCCCCCGCGATCTTCGACGTGAACAAGCTCACGTGGATGAACGCGGAGTATGTCCGAAGACTTTCGCCTGCGGAGTTCACGCGCCACGCGCTGCCGTATTATGAGCAGGCGGGTGTTGCGGGCATGGACAAGGATATTCTCTGCCGCATCCTTCAGCCGCGCACGGAGATCTTTTCGCAGATTCCGGACGTGGTGGATTTCCTCGCCAGCTTGCCGGAATACGACGTGGAGCTCTTCACCAACAAGAAGAGCAAGACGGACGCCGTCGTGTCTGCCGAGGTACTGGATTTTGTGATTCCCGCGCTCACGGCGCTGCCGGAGTGGACGGAAGCGGCGCTGCACGAGACGCTGCTCGGCATGGCGGAATCGCGCGGCATGAAGAACGGCACGCTGCTCTGGCCGGTGCGCATCGCGCTGGCCGGCAAGCAGGTCACCCCCGGCGGCGCGATCGAAATCGCGGCACTGCTCGGCCGCGAAGAATCTTTAAGACGACTCAACTTCGGAAGAAGCAAACTTTAAAAAATTCTTTTGTTTTACTTTTCTTTTAAGAAAAGTAAAGGAGGTATCCCTTTATGAAACTTGGAGTGATCGGTCTGCCGAACGTCGGCAAGAGCACGCTCTTTAACGCAATCACGCAGGCAGGCGCACAGGCCGCGAACTACCCGTTTTGCACCATCGAGCCGAATGTCGGTGTCGTCGCGGTGCCGGACGAGCGGCTGGATGTGCTGGCCAAGATGTACAACCCCGAAAAATACACGCCCACGACGATTGAGTTTGTCGATATCGCGGGGCTTGTGCGCGGCGCGAGCCGTGGTGAAGGCCTCGGCAACAAGTTCCTCTCACATATTCGCGAGGTGGACGCGGTGGTGCATGTCGTTCGCTGCTTTGAGGACGAGAACATCGTGCATGTCGATGGCTCTGTCAATCCCGCGCGGGACGTGGAGACGATCTCGCTTGAGCTGATATTCGCGGACATGGAGACGGTGGAAAAGCGCCTCGACCGCGCGCGCAAACTGCTCAAAGCGGGAGACAAGAAGACGGTTGCGGAGGTTGCGCTGTTAGAGCGGCTCCAACCCGCGCTGGAGAGCGGCAAGCCCGCGCGCAGCCTTGACCTCACGGACGAGGAAGCGGAGCTCATGCGCGGATTCTTCCTGCTGACCAGCAAGCCCATCATCTATGTCGCCAACGTTAGCGAGGACGAGGTCGGCGAGGAGCCGAACGCGCATGTTGTGGCGCTGTATGAAATCGCCAAAGCCGAAAAAGCCGAGGCGCTGACCATTTGCTGCAAGCTCGAAGAAGAGGTGGCCCAGCTCGATCCCGCCGAAAAGGGCGCGTTCTTAGCCGAGCTCGGCATTCAGGAATCGGGCCTCGACCAGCTCGTCAAGGCGTGCTATCGCTTGTTAGGCCTCATCAGCTATCTCACCGCGGGGCCGAAGGAAGTCCGCGCCTGGACGATCACCCGCGGAACGAAAGCGCCGCAGGCGGCGGGCAAGATTCACACCGACTTTGAGCGCGGCTTTATCCGCGCGGAGATCGTGCCGTTTACGACGTTGCAGGAGCTTGGCTCCATGGCGGCTTGCAAGGAAAAGGGCTTGATCCGCAGCGAGGGCAAGGATTACGTCATGCAGGATGGCGACGTGACGCTGTTCCGCATCAACGTATAAGAACGAAAGAAAACGTTTTCCTCACGCGAAAGCCGCCAGTATTTCTCAAAAGCAGGTGATAAGATTGATTGATCAAACGAATACAAGACGGATAAGATTGCCCTTCTCTATCGCTCTTTGTCTGGGTGCGGTTATGATGCTCGCTTCCTGCGCGCCAAAGCAGAGCGATGCTGGAAGCGACGTCGGCACAATGAATGAACAGATAA
>JAQVML010000067.1 GCA_028703645.1 Eubacteriales bacterium | reverse complement strand
CAGGCGCTGCGTTTCACTGGTACAGCGGAGATCATTTTGACGCGCTGCGGCTGGTGCGCGCGCAGTACCCGGATCTATCACTGCTGTTTTCCGAAGGATGCATTGAGTACAACCGCTTTGACCGGAACGACCAGCTCAAGAGCGCGCGGATGTATGCGCATGATATGATCGGCAATTACAACGCAGGGATGAATACATTCCTCGACTGGAACATCGCGCTGGACACCAACGGCGGCCCAAATCACGCGCAGAACTTCTGCGAAGCGCCCATCCTCTGCGACCCCAAAACCGGCGCGTACGAAAAGCGCTTGTCCTACGATTACATCCGGCATTTCAGCCGCTATATTACGCCTGGAGCCAGGCACCTCTCGACCACCACGTTTTCAACCGAGGTCGATGCCGCAGCGTTTTTAAACCCGAACGGTTCTATCGTCGTCGTGCTGCTCAATCTCGCTTCAGTCTCTCGCATCGTCTATCTGCGCATCAGCGGGCAGGTTATACACGTTTCACTCGAAGGCGACTCGATCGCAACGGTGGAGATCGATTCTTGATGGATGTGCTTCGTTTGCATCGCGTTAACGCATAGAAAACCAGAGAGACTCAAACAAAAATCCGGTTGGATTCCTCCAACCGGGTTTGCTATTCTCTTCGTATCTGGATTTCTTCTCGACTACATCTTCAGCGCCGCAAGCGCGCGGAAGAGATTCTCAATCGTCAGGCGATAGTCCTTCGCGCTGCGCGCTTTTGCCTCGGAAAACGGAATCGCGAGATGGTTTGTGCTGAAGATGGCGCTCACGCCGACCTCATACGCCTCGTCGATGTCGTCCCCAACATCGCCCACCACGGCAAACACGGGTACGCCGGCCTTCTTTGCGCGTCGGGCAACGCCAATGACCACTTTTCCTCTCAGGCTCTGGCTATCCAGCTTGCCTTCGCCCGTAATCACAAAATCCGCGCCCGCAATCCGCTCCTCAAAGTGAACGGTATCCAGCACCGTCTCGATGCCGGGATTTAATCTCGCGCCAAAGAACGCAACCGCGCCCGCGCCCATCGCGCCCGCGGCACCCGCGCCGGGAATCGCGGCGACGCTTACGCCAAGCTCTTTTGTGATGACCTGATCCAGCGAAACGAGTCCCGCATCCAGCAGACGAACCATATCCGCATCCGCGCCCTTTTGTGGCGCAAACACGTATGCCGCGCCCCGCTCGCCGTGCATGGGGTTGTCGATGTCGCACATAGCGATCACCTCGACGCCCGCAAGCAGGCGCGCGCATGCCGTGTTGTCGATGCGCGCGATGTTGCAAAGCGTGCCGCCGGTCGGGATAAATTCTTCTCCTGCCGCATCATAAAAACGCGTGCCCAGCGCCGCCGCGGCACCACACCCGCCGTCGTTTGTAGCGCTGCCGCCAAGCGCAAGGATGAGCCGCACGGCTCCGTGTTCCAGCGCGTGGCGCATCAGTTCGCCAACGCCGTATGTCGTGGTCAGCATCGGGTTTTTACAATCTTCCACCAGCGGAAGCCCGGCAGCGGCGGCCATCTCGATGATCGCGATGTCGCCAAATCTGCCGTAAAACGCCATTCTCCGCTCAAAAAACGGGCCAGCCGCCTCAAGCGCAACCTTTTCTCCCGTCATACACTCCAGAAAGCTATCTACGGTCCCCTCTCCGCCATCCGCAACCGGAAGGCCGACCACTTCACAGCCCGGGAAAAACCGTTTGGCCTGAGCGGTAACGATTGCGCAAATCTCGCTGGATGTAACGGAACCCTTGAATGAATCGGATACGACGGCGATTTTTTTCATTGCTCTCTCTCCTATGGCTCATCTGCCGTTTGGCAGCGTTTTTCAAACAGTCCTATTGTACCAGAAAAAGACCGCTTTTCGATTCACTTGTGAAAAAAACAATGCGCGGTTTTTCCCGCGCACTGTCGTTATGAACGTCACTTGATTTATGCGAACCAGACCTTGATGCAGAATAGGATAAACAGCACCATGATCAGCGAAAACCCCGCCGAGAAGAGAAACGCCCACTTCATGCTCGCAAACAGAATCATTCGCGTTTCCCGCGACGTAAGCTGCTCTTTGGGCCGTTTTTTCTCCGGCGCGCGCACAACCGTCATCGTGTCCAGATCGCGCCGGTAACCCGGCATGCCCTCGACATTCATGTTGACGATGGTGCGTCCGTCGTCTTCCCAGTCTTCTTTTCTGGATTCACGCCTTGTCATGGCTTCACTTTCCGTAGAGGTGGCAGACCACAAAGTGGTCATTGCCCGCCTCATAGCGCTTTGGCACTTCAGTTTTGCAGATTTCCATGCACTCGCGGCAGCGGGTATGGAACTTGCAGCCGCTCGGTGGGTTGGCGGGCGAAGGAATGCTGCCTTCGAGGATGATGCGGTTCATCTTCACGGTCGGGTCCGGCATCGGAATCGCCGAAAACAGCGCCTGCGTATACGGATGCATCGGCTTTGCGAAGATATCCTTCTTCGTGCCATACTCCACCATGTCGCCAAGATACATAACGCCAACCGTATCGGAGATATGTTCCACCACCGACAGATCGTGCGAAATAAACAGATAGGTCAGCCCGAATTCCTTTTGCAGGTCTTCCAAGAGGTTGATGATCTGCGCCTGAATCGACACATCCAGCGCCGAGACCGGCTCGTCGCAGACGATGAAATCCGGGTTGAGCGCAAGCGCGCGCGCAATGCAGATGCGCTGGCGTTGTCCGCCGGAGAATTCGTGTGGATAACGATCCTTGTGATACGGCTGGAGGCCGCAGGCACGCATGATCTTCGTAATATAGTCGTCAAACTCGCGCTCCGGCACGAGCTTATGCTCGCGCACCGCCTCGCCGATGATTTCGCCAACCGGCATGCGCGGCGAGAGGCTCGAATACGGGTCCTGGAAGATGATCTGCAATTGCGGGCGGATCTTTCTGAGTTCGTTATGCGACAAATCGAAGATTTCTTGGCCTTTGAAGAGCACAGAGCCGGACGTTTTGTCGTTGAGGCGCAGGAGCGTCTTGCCGACGGTCGTCTTGCCGCAGCCGCTTTCGCCCACAAGGCCCATCGTCATGCCACGGCGAATGCGGAAGCTCACGCCATCTACGGCGCGAACCTGTCCCACCACGCGACCAAACATGCCCGCCTTGATCGGGTAATATTTCTTTAGGTCTTTGACCTCGATTACGATATCGTCGTTCATACGTTCACCCCCTGATCCGCGTAGATATAGCAGCTCACAGAATGCGTTTCAGAGAGCTTGATCTCGTTTGGATATTTACCGTTGCAGCGATCACAGCACTGCTCGCAGCGGTCGCGAAAATAGCAATAGTCCGGCATGTTGATTGGATTTGGAACCGATCCTGGAATGCTGTAGAGCCGATCCCGCTCGCGCCCAACCACGGGTTTGGACTCCATGAGCCCAATCGTATACGGGTGCGCAGGATGCAGAAAGACCTCCTCGGTCGTGCCCTTTTCCACGATGCGCCCTGCGTACATGACCACCACAAGATCCGCCATCTCGGCAACCACGCCAAGGTCATGCGTAATCAACATGATCGAAGAGTTGATCTTGTCCTTGAGGTTCCTGAGCAAGTCGAGAATCTGTGCCTGAATGGTCACGTCCAGCGCGGTGGTGGGTTCATCCGCAATGATGAGCCGCGGGTTGCAGCTAAGCGCCATGGCGATCATGATGCGCTGCCGCATGCCGCCGGATAGCTCATGGGGAAACATCTGATACACGCCTTCGCAGTTTGCGATGTTGACGAGTTCCAGCATTTCAAGCGTACGCGTCTTGACGTCTTCATCGCTCATGTGCGGATTGTGAAGCTTGATGACCTCGTCGATCTGCGCGCCTGCACGAAAGACCGGGTTCAGGCTCGTCATCGGCTCCTGAAAGATCATGGACACATAGTTGCCGCGAATACGCTGCATCGCCTCGGTCGGGGTCTTCGCGATATCGTAGACCGCCTCGCCGGTGTTGACGCGGATTGCGCCTTCCACAATCTGGCCCTGCGGGCGCTGCACAAGCTGCATGAGCGAAAGGCTCGTAACGCTCTTGCCGCAGCCGCTCTCGCCCACAACGCCGACGGTTTTTCCCTGCGGAATATCAAATGTCACACCGTCAACTGCCTTGACCGTACCGATATCCGTAAAGAAATAGGTGTGCAGGTTGTCGAATTCCGCTACATTTCTAGGATCCCGCATGGTGGTGATGTATTCTTCCGGCGGGACATGCCTGCGGTTGCGCTGCTTTTCGATGCGGTCGGTGATGCGCCTGTTTTCACGCGAAATCTTCCGCGATTCTGAGGCGGAGATATAGTCTTGTCCGTTGTTTTTTTTCTTAAAAATAGCCATCTTACTCACCTACCTCTTCATCTTGGGGTCAAACGCATCGCGCAGTCCATCACCGACGAAGTTGAATCCAAGCACGGTCAGCACGATCAGGATGCCGGCCGGAATCCAGATAAACCAGTAGTTCGTCATGACGTGGACGTTTGTCGCCGCGTTGATGATGCTTCCCCAGGAGGCCAGCGGATATTTGACGCCAAGGCCGAGGTAGGAGAGCGTTGCTTCCGTAATGATGATGCCGCCGAGGCTCATCGTCGCCTGCACGATCAAGAGCGGCATAACGTTTGGCACGAGATGCCGAAAGATTCTGCGAGAAACGCGAATGCCGGTGGCTTCGGTTGCGACCATGAAGTCCTGCTCGCGCAACGAGAGAATCTGCCCGCGCACCACGCGCGCGATGCTCGTCCACCCCAGCAGTCCCAGCACCGCCATCAGGATAAATATTCGCTTGATCGGATCGATCTCCATCTTATCCATGACGGTGCCGATGATCATCACGATCGGATAGAACGGAATGCAGTTGAACAGATCGACAAAGCGCATGATCGCCGTATCGATCCAACCGCCGAAGTAGCCGGAGATGCCGCCGAGCACAATGCCGATAAACGTCTCAAGCAGAACGACGACGAAGCCGACCATCAGCGAAATGCGCCCGCCGTACATGAGGCGCGTCATAACGTCCATGCCGTTGCTATCCGTGCCAAGCAGGTGCGCCGCCGTCGGAAAATCAAACATCGTGATCACGCGGGATTCCTTGAGCGTGCGTACGGTGTAGGTCGTGTTGACCCGGTCGATGCGGTAGTCTACCAGCGCACCCGTCTCATCCGTATACTGGAACTTCGTCTGTTTGTCGCGAATGTTCTCGCGAATGATCGCTTTAAACTCGGCCGTGAGGAAGATATCGTTCGCATTCGGCGAAACAAGGATATCCGAAACCGAGCAAACCGGCGTTGTCCCGCCGTTTTCCTGAACTGAGACGAGGAGTTCGTTCGTTTCGCCGGACAGGACGTAATCCTTGTCGTCGAGCGAGAACGTGGTCTGCCCCTTCACACGGGCAATCTCGACCGCGTAGCGAAACGCGAAACTCTTCGTAAGCCCTTCCATCGATTCTTCATATGGATCAAACACGCTCTTTGAGGCAAGCGCGATGGATTCCACATGGTAGATCGAGCTGGACTTACCACCGTTTTCAACGGTATAGATGGTTCCATCCGCTTCAAATTGGCTTGCGCGCGCCTCAACCGCCGCCTGTGCCGCAGCGGCGAACTCGTCCGAGACCGTAAATCCCGTTGCTTCCACCGCACTGATCGAGAACTTTCCCGCGAGCGAGCGCGTGTTTGCAACCATCAGCGCATCGCCAAAGGTATAGACGTTTTCACCCTCCTGCACGAGGGAATAGGTTTTGTCATCATACGTAAAGGAAGTCTGTCCCTTAGAGATGGCGAGTGCCGCCTGCGCGCGGGCAGCATCCGGAAAAACCGCTCCTTCCCGAATCGTATAGCGGAAATCCGTGCTCTGCATACAGGTTGCGTATTCCTTCATGATCTCTTCGTCGTGTTTAAACACCTGACTCTGGTTATAAGGTGAAAAGAGACCGCCAAGGAAGGAGAACGCGAACATCACCACGAGTATAATGAGTCCCGTGATTGCAAGCTTATTGCGCATAAAACGCTTAAAGACCAGCATGCCCGGGGATAGTACGCGGACGCGGCGCTCGTCGTCCAGCTTCTGGGTTCCAAAGGACGATCTGTTCTTCGTTTCCGAGTTCTTTTTTTCCATACCGCGCCTCCTTTCAGTTCGCCCGGACGCGAGGATCCGCCACCGCGTACGAAATATCCGCGATGATCAGACTGAACTGCGTCAGGACTTCGATAAACACAATGTAGAACATGGTAAACGGAATATCGCCCTGTGTAATCGCCTGATAGGAGATGTAGCCGATACCCGGAATCTGAAACAGCGTCTCCGTGATCATCGAGCCGCTGAACATGCTCGGGAGCAGATAACTCATATACGAGATCAGCGGAATGAGCGTATTGCGAAACGCGTGCTTGTTGATGACCACTTTTTCAGAGAGTCCCTTGGCGCGCGCGGTGCGGATATAGTCCGCATTGAGCACCTCCAGCATGTTGGTGCGCGTGTAGCGCATCAATCCGCCGATGGAGAGTATCATCAGCGTCAACACCGGCAGCACCATGTGCTGAGCTACGTCCAGCACCTGCTGCCAACTCGTCATCTGCTCGTGCATTCGCCCTACGATACCGTAGAGGTCAAACCACCCGAGCTTGATGGAAAAGATATATTTCAAAATCGTCGCAAGGAAAAACGTGGGCAGCGAAATTCCCATCAGTGCGATCACGGTGACTGTGTAGTCGGTCGCACTGTATTGCTTGCGCGCGGCGAGAATGCCAAGCGGAATGCAGATCACAGCCTGCAAAATGAACGTGAACACATTAATGATCACGGAGTACCAGATCACGCTGTTGAATTTCTCAATAACGGGCTGATTAAACTTCCAGGAATAACCGAACTCCCCGCGAA
>JAQVML010000066.1 GCA_028703645.1 Eubacteriales bacterium | reverse complement strand
ATACTTGGCTTACGAACTGGGCATGCACGTGCTGGTCATCATCACGGACATCACCAACTATGCAGAGGCGCTGCGCGAGGTTTCCGCCGCGCGCAAAGAGGTTCCCGGTCGCCGCGGCTATCCCGGTTATCTTTACACCGACCTTGCGAGCATGTATGAACGCGCGGGCAGAATCCGCGACAACGCGGGTTCCATCACGATGATCCCGATTCTCTCCATGCCGGAGGACGACGTGACGCACCCGATTCCCGACCTGACAGGTTACATTACGGAAGGACAGATCATCCTCTCCCGCGAACTCTACCGAAAAGGGTTCACGCCGCCGATCAACGTGCTGCCTTCGCTTTCCCGCTTGAAGGACAAAGGCATTGGCAAAGGCAAAACGCGCGAAGACCACGCGGACACGATGAACCAGCTCTTCTCGGCCTATTCGCGCGGAAAAGACGCAAAAGAGCTCGCCGTCATTCTCGGCGACGCGGCGCTGAGCGACATCGATAAACTCTATGCGAAGTTTTCGGACGCGTTTGAGCAGGAGTATGTGTCGCAAGGCTATTACACCAACCGTACCATCGAAGAGACGCTCGATCTCGGCTGGAAGCTGCTCGGCATTTTGCCGAAGTCGGAACTCAAGCGCATCAAGGATGTGTTCATCGAGAAGTATTACCCCAAGGAGGCGTAGCCGATGGCCGCGATCCAGGTTAAACCAACCCGCATGGAACTCAGCAACCTCAAGAAACGCAAAAAGGTTGCCGTTCGCGGACATAAGATGATGAAGGACAAGCGGGACGAACTCGTTCGCCGCTTCATCGAATTCGCCAGACAGAATCAGGTTCTGCGCGCGGAGGTGGAGGAGAAACTCTCCCGCGCGATGAAGAGCTTTGTGCTTGCGCGCGCTTCTATGAGCGGCGCGGAGATTGAGGAAGCGCTGCTGTATCCCGCGCGCGCCGCCGAAGTGACCGCAGGGTTACAGCATGTGCTCTCCATTCAGGTGCCGCAGATCACCATCTCGACGCAAGAAGGGTTCATCTATCCGTACGGCTTTGCGACGACGAGCGCCGATCTCGATCTCTCTGTGCAGCTCCTGGCAGAGGTGTTGCCATTGCTCGTGCAATTGGCGGAGATTGAGAAGGCCTGCGGCAGACTCGCGGACGAAATCGAGAAGACGCGCCGCAGGGTCAATGCGCTGGAATACGTCATGATTCCGCAGATTACGGAAGCGATTCGCCGCATTCAGATGAAGCTGGACGAAAACGAACGCGGAAATCTGACAAGGCTCATGAAGACAAAAGAGATGTTGCAACAGCAAAAAGCATAATTCGAACAAACATAAGCGTTGTGAGCATAACCGCACACAGCGCTTTCTTTTTGTTCAGAAAGCCGTATTTAGAATTTGATGATGGCTTTTCGTATTGAAAATCGCCGGAAGTGTGCTATACTGTGCAAAACACGGATTCAGGAGGTTGGCAGATGGATTTACAAGCACTTTCCGCAGAGTTTGGCTTTGCCGCGTGCTATGTGTTTCCAACCGAATCATTTGGTCACTATAGGCGCCGTTTACAAGACGGCGCTTTGCATTCTGCCGGAATGGATCTCATCACCGACCCGCAAGCGTCTGCGCCGTGGGCAAACGCGATACTCGCGCTCATCTACCCGTATCGACCGTATGCGGACGAGATTCCCGTTTCGGGGAACTATCCTTCCAGCAACGCGGCATACCACGCATCGAACAAGCTCATGCAAGAACTGCACGCGGAAGGTATGAGGATCGAGCGCGCGTATGTGCCGATTCGCGAACTATTGACGCGCTCCGGCATCGGAACGCCGCTGAAAAACGGACTCACCTTTATTCCGCAATTTGGCACCCGCTATGCGGTTCAAACGTTGATTGCATGTTTGCCGGAGCCAGTCTTTACGCCGACGCAACCGCCCGCGCCCGTTCGATGCGCGATCTGCCATGCATGCGAGCGCATTTGTCCCAGCGGCGCGATTGGAGATGACGGTTACGATTTTCAAGCCTGTGCGCGCGCGTATATGGGTGGCGACTCGATGGAAGACTGGGTCATGGATGCGATGACCTGCATGCTTGGCTGCGAGCTTTGCCAGAAGATTTGCCCGTACAACGCTGGAATCAAACCGATTGAAGAGATGCCGGATGCGTTTCGGCTGGAAGAAATCTTATCCGGTCATATCAAGCCCGTGCTCCAAATCGTCGGCACCAACCTCAACAAAAAAGGGAGAATCATTCAGCATGCATGCGTGATTGCGGCGAAACAGGGGAGAGACGACTTGATTCCGCTGATCGAGCCGTGGGCGAGCGACGTGCGTGAAGGTGTTCGCGTTGCGGCGGCATATGCGCTCAAAAAACTGCGAACATAATACACGTTTGCGATTCGTTTGCATTCCTTTCATATGCGCGCCTCAAAAATCGTTTGGCTTTTCTGGACGCGATATGTTACAATCATCAGGTAAACCAGTTTGCCGCGCTAGGCGGGGAGTTAGCGGTGCCCTATACCTGCAATCCGCTATAGCAGGGTGGAAATCCCGTTCCCCGGCAAGCGTCTGTGGGGTCAGATCCCGATAAGGAGCGTTGAGCGTCGGGTCCCGTGCAATCGCAGGCCGTGAACCATGTCAGGTCCTGACGGAAGCAGCATTTAGCGGAAAACGCGATGTGCCGCGGAGCAGCCTGAAAGGAGCAACCTGTCGGAGCATCGCCCGGAGACGTGTTTGTCAAAGTTCGGGTGCGCGGCAATTCTTGAGTCGGCGCGGGGTAACCCGCGCCGACTGTTACGTTATTTCAGAGATTTTTTGTTTGATAGAAATTCGTATTTTTAACATTGAAAAAGAGAGTGGAGCGAAACAATATGGAAGACTTTTCGGTGTTTGATATCATAGGTCCTCGCATGACGGGGCCGAGCAGTTCGCATACGGCGGGCGCGGTTCGCCTCTCTCACATTGCGCGAAAGATCGCAGGGGAAGACGTTGCGGAAGCGGCTTTTACGCTGTATGGCTCATTTGCCGAGACGGGACGCGGACACGGCACCGACAAAGCGCTGGTTGCCGGCGTACTCGGTATGGACCCGGACGATCCGCGCATTAAGGAAGCGTTTACGGTCGCAAGAGAGATGGGCGTTTTGGTTTCGGTCGAGTTTTCGGACGAGCCGCCGAAGCACCCGAACACCGCGCGCATCGTCATCACCGGCTCCACCGGCCAGATTACCGAAGTGGTCGGGCAGTCGGTCGGTGGCGGCAACATCCGCATTTCGGAGATCAACGGCCTTGCGGTCGAGTTCTCCGGCGAATACCCGACGTTGATCATTCAGCACAACGATCAACCGGGCGTGATTGCGGAGGTTTCGCATGTGCTCGCGCAGCTCAACGTCAATATTGCATTTATGCGCGTGTTCCGCCACGGAAAAGGCGAGGATGCGTACATGACTATCGAGACGGATCAACCGGTCACGCCGGATATGCAGAGCATGATCCTGCGCCTGTGCAACGGAATCAACAAACTCTTTGTGGTGTAAGGGAGGAGAAGAAGCATGCTGTTATCTGAAGCGTTTGAAAACGGCGAATCCCTGCGCCGCTATTGTCAGGAGAACGATATTCCGATCTACGAGGCGATGATTCGCAGAGAGGTGAAACTCAGCGAAAAACCGCGCGAAGAGATCATCGCGGAGATGCAAAAAAACCTCGACGTCATGCGCGCCTCAGTCGATCGCGGCCTAAGCGGAAAAGTCGAGTCCGTCAGCGGGCTTTCCGGCGGCGAGGCGATGAAGCTCTTTAAATACGGCAAACACAACCCGTTTTCGGGCTATACCGCTTGCCGTGCCGCTGCGTCTTCTATGGCGGTGGTCGAGGTAAACGCCTCCATGGGCCGCATCGTCGCGGCACCGACGGCGGGAGCCTCCGGCATTCTCGCGGGCGCGCTGATCGAGGCGGGGCGCCAGCGCGGCTGGTCGGACGACACGTTGATTGAGGGACTCTTTACCGCGGGCGCGGTGGGGTTTATCTTTGCGAAAAACGCGACGATCTCCGGCGCGGGCGGTGGCTGTCAGGCGGAGACCGGCGTTGCCGCATCCATGACGGCGGCGGCTCTCGTCGAAATCAGCGGCGGCGCTCCGATTCAGGCACTGGACGCGGCTGCGATGGCGATGAAAAACGTCATGGGGCTCATCTGCGATCCCGTCGCGGGACTGGTGGAATGCCCCTGCATCAAGAGAAACGCGCTGGGAGCGGTGAACGCCATGCTCTGCGCGGATATGGCGCTGGCGGGCATCACGAGCCTGATTCCGTTTGACGAGGTCGTCTCGGCGATGTACGCGGTCGGCAAGGATATCCGCGTGGAATATCGAGAGACCGCGCGCGGAGGACTTGCCACCACGCCGACGGGCAAAGCCGTCGCGCAGCGAGTAAAACGCCTGCAAGGAAATTGACCGATTGAAACATTGAGGTAAAACATGGCGCAGGGCATGGGCATGGGCGGCAGAGGGCTGGGCGGACCGCGCGGTTATCTGACCGAGGAAGAAAAGAAAAATCGACCGAGACTCTCAAAGCCGCTGTTGATTCGCATTTTGTCATATCTGAAACCGTATCGCGTTCAGTTTGTGTTTGTGTTTCTCGCGATCTTGATCAGTGCGGTGATCGGGCTGTTTCCCTCCATCATTACGGGACGCATCGTGGATCAGGCACTCGTTGGAAAGAATATGCAACTGCTGATCCAATTGCTGTTGCTTGCGCTCGTCACGCTGACGGCCTCGCAGGCGATCGGCGTACTGCAAAGCTACATCAATTCCTGGATTTCACAGCGCATCATATTCGACATGCAAAACCAGATGTACGCGCATCTGCAACAAATGCCGCATTCGTTTTACACAAACGAAAAGCAAGGCGACATTCTGACTAGAATGGAAAGCGACATCAGCGGGGTCGGCAGCGTAATCACCAACACGCTCACGACATCGGTTGCGAATGTCGCGACCATGATTGCGACGCTGATTGCGCTGTTTTCCATGAACTGGAAGATGGCGCTGGTTGGAATCGCGATTATTCCGATGACGCTGATTCCCGCGCGAACGGTGGGCAAAACCCGCTGGAAGCTTCTCACCGATGTACAGAACGAGCGCGATAAGATGAATCAGTTGATCACGGAGACATTGAGCGTCTCCGGCTCCATGCTGATGAAGCTCTTCACACGGGAAAAGTCCGAATATGACCGTTTCGTCAGCGTGAACGACAACGTAACAAGGCTCACGCTGAAAGAACAACGGAGCGGAAAATGGTTTGTCATGATTCTCGGCACGCTCGCGCAAGTCGGCCCGCTGTTGATCTATTTTACGGGTGGTTGGCTGATGATTTCGAACGGCGACGCGACGTTGACCATCGGTACCATCACGGCGATGATTGCGCTGGTCAACCGTCTCTACGGGCCGGTCAATTCGCTCTTAAACCTTGGCGTGGACTTTACGCGGTCGCTGGCGCTGTTTACGCGAATCTTCGATTATTATGACAAAGAAGTCACCATTCAAAGCAAGCCGGATGCGGTGAAGCCGGACTTGAGCCACACGGATATCGAGTATCGCCATGTCACGTTTGCATACGATCAAAAGGAACCGATCTTGAAGGACATCAGCTTCACGATTCCGTCCGGCAAGATGTATGCTATCGTAGGTCCCTCCGGCGCGGGGAAATCGACCGTCGTCAACCTGCTGCTGCGTCTTTACGATGTGAATGCGGGCACGGTCACCATAGAGGGAATCGACGTTCGGGACTTTGAGTTGACGTATTTAAGAAGGAACATCGGCGTGGTCACGCAGGATGCATATCTCTTTAACGGCACGATTCGCGAAAACCTGCTCTACGCAAAACAGGATGCCACGCAGGATGAATTGGAAAATGCGTGCCGGCTCGCAAACATTCACGACTTTATCGCCTCGCAGGAGCTTGGCTATGATGCGCTGGTCGGAAACCGCGGCCTCAAGCTCAGCGGTGGAGAAAAGCAGCGGCTTTCACTCGCGCGCGTGGTGCTGAAAGACCCGAAGATATTGGTGCTCGATGAGGCGACAAGCTCGCTGGATTCCATCTCCGAACACGCAATTCAAAACGCGTTGGAGTCGGTGATGGCCGGGCGCACCAGCATCGTGATTGCGCACAGGCTTTCGACCGTCCTCGCGGCGGATCGCATTTTGGTCGTGAGTGACGGCGTGATTGCCGAGCAGGGCACGCATGATGAACTGCTGGAGCACAACGGCGTGTATCGCGAGCTGTATGAAACGCAGTTTAAGCGCGTGCTGGAGCACGAACAATGAAGACGATTGGGCGAGAAAAAGTGAGAGTCGGTTTATATCAGTTTGCTGTGGCAAATTATGTCAGTGAAAACATGACGCACATCAAATCAGGGGTTACAAAAGCCGCACGGAATGGGGTTGAGCTTCTGCTTCTGCCGGAGTGCGCGTTGACAGGATATCCCAAAGCAGATCCATATACGACCAAAGAGATTGATTTTCGAGAAGTTGAGCGCGCGCTGAACGAATTGGAGAGGCTTGCAGAAGAGAATGAATTAAACATTGTGGTTGGTACCGCCGAGTATTCGGAAGGAAAATATTACAACAGCGTCGTTTTAGCCATGCCCGGCAAAAAAGTAAATATGTTCTATCGCAAAAGAGCGCTTTGGGGATGGGATACCGATAACTTTTCTCCCGGAAATATTGACGACGGAGTTGTCGAAATAAACGGGCTTCGAATCGGCGTTCGGATTTGCTTTGAAGTCCGTTTTCCCGAGTATTTCCGCGAGTTGTATCGAAAAAACGTGGATTGTGCGGTTGTATTGTTTCATGACATTTCGGAAGAAGATTCGATGGAACGATATGATTTAATCAAATCGCATTTGAAAACGCGCGCTGTTGAGAATGTTATTCCTATATTAAGTGTAAATAGTG
>JAQVML010000065.1 GCA_028703645.1 Eubacteriales bacterium | reverse complement strand
AGAAATATGGAATCATAGAAAATGCAATGCATTTTCAAACAAGGTAATTTCTCCGAGACACAGCGGCTCTGCCGCTGTGTATACGAACTGTCAGTTCGCATCTAACGAACCACGCCGCAAAACAAAACAGCACCCGCTTGGGTGCTGTTTTGTTTTGGAGGCGCCACCCAGATTCGAACTGGGGGTGGAGATTTTGCAGACCTCTGCCTTACCGCTTGGCTATGGCGCCATATGAAGCTTTGGGGATATGGATCGAAATAAATCCATTCATGAGACGGCAAAAGAATTGGTGTCATCTCATGAATGGAGCGGGAAACGGGGCTCGAACCCGCCACCTCAGCCTTGGCAAGGCTGCGCTCTACCAAATGAGCTACTCCCGCAGGAAAACTGGTGCCTCAGAGTGGACTTGAACCACCGACACAGGGATTTTCAGTCCCTTGCTCTACCAGCTGAGCTACCGAGGCATAAAAAAATGGCGACCCGGAGGGGGCTCGAACCCCTGACCTCCAGCGTGACAGGCTGGCGTACTAACCAACTGTACTACCGGGCCGTGAAAAATGGTGGGAACAACAGGGCTCGAACCTGTGACCCCTTGCTTGTAAGGCAAGTGCTCTCCCAGCTGAGCTATGCTCCCCCGCACATCACAAATGCAAAAATAAGTATAGCGGAGAAAGGTTGCCCTGTCAACGGAAAACTGACACATTCACCAGAGAAAAATCAGAGCGTTTTTCATGCACAATTCCTACAACAAAAGAGCGATTGATCGGTGGATTTGCTGAATTTTTGTCGAAATCGATAAAATATAAGCGGATTTCATTGCATGAACGTCCATGATGATATATAATATGGAAACTTAACGGAAACGGATCTGCTCAAAAACGGAAACGGAGGCAAGAAAAATGGAACTTGCGACAAAGCGGAGAACCGACACGAAAACTCTCGTGCGAGCCGGCATTCTCTCCGCGCTGATCATCGTAATGACTGTTGTGCCTTTTACCGGGTATATCAACTATGGCCTTGTGGAGATCACAACGCTGCATATCGTCGTCGCTGTCGGTGCCGTCATGCTTGGCTGGCAATACGGCGCGGTGCTCGGTTTCGTTTGGGGCGTTACCTGTATGTTGCGCGCGCTGACCAACCCGCTCTGGGCGCCGTTTGTCAACCCGCTGATTTCGCTCGTTCCGCGCGTGATCGTTGGCATCGTCGGTGGGCTCACCGCGGCTGGACTTCGCAAGCTCCGCCTGCGCACCGGCCTTGTGGCCGCGCTTTCTGCTGCTGCCGCGACTCTGACCAATACCGTACTCGTGCTCTCCGCGCTAAAGCTCTTCTCCGCGGTGCTGTCGGGGTTGCCGCTGCTCGGCACCATCTATGCCACGCTCATCGGCGTCAACGGCTCTATCGAGCTTGTGGCTGCGGTGCTGCTCGTGCCCGTGATCGTTGCCGCCATCAGCCCCAGAGAGATCGTACTGGGCATCGATATCGGCGCCTCCACCACGAAATTTGCGCTGGTCAAAAACGGCAAGTGTGTCAAGGAATATCGAAAGCCAGATGAGCAGAGCTTTGATGACGCGCTCGAAAGCTTTGGTTATGCGGGCGTGAAGCGCATCGCGCTCACGGGCGTTGGAGCTTCGTTTATCAAAGAGAATTTAAAGGGCATTCCGACCGTGCATAAGGACGAGTTTACCGCCGTTTCGCGCGGAGCGACCAAGCTTTCGAAAAAGCTCAACACGCTCGTTGTGAGCGTTGGTACCGGCACGTCGTTTACGCGCATTACGCCGGTTCGCTCCTGGCACGTTGGCGGCACAGGCCTCGGCGGCGGCATGCTCAAGGGCCTCAGCGGCAGACTCTGCGGCACGGACGATATGGAAGAACTCCAGCGGCTCGCGGCGCAGGGCGATTTACACGCCATCGATCTGCAACTTCGGGATGTGTTTGAAGGCACGCTCTCGCACCTGACGCCCAGCGCGACGGTCGCGAGCATGAGCAAGCTTTCGCAGGAATCTGCGCGCGAGGATATCGCGGCGGGGCTTTGCAACATGATCTTCCAGTCCATCGGCGTGATGGCTGTGTTTGCGGCAAAGCAGCACATGACTCGAACTATTATCATGGTTGGTACGATTACGGACTGGCCGATTGCGCAGCGCAGCCTCGACGAAGTCGCTGCCCTGCAAAACGTCAAGTTCATCGTGCCCGACCATGCTGCGTTTGCGGCGGCGATTGGTGCCGCTCTTTCCGAGTAACCAGTTTTAACAAACGCTTTTTTCAAAGGGCGCTTGCGGGCGCTCTTTTTAATCAGGAATAACGAACCAAAAAACGCCTTGGGATACGCAGATATGCGCGGCTCAGGCGAGAGACACACATAGGAGGAAATGTGAAACAATTTCAAATAGCCCTTTTGGGGTTTGGTACCGTTGGCAGCGGCGTTTACCGCATCATCAGTGAAAACGGCGCACAGATTGCGCATCGGGAGGGGATTGAACTCTCCGTTGGCCACATTTTGGTGCGGGACTTTGAGCACGAGCCGAATCTCGAACTTGCGCCCCGCGCGCTGTTTACCACATCGTTTGACGAGATCTTGTCGGATGATTCGATCAACATCGTGGTCGAGTGCATGGGCGGCATCGAGCCGGCAAAGACGTTTATCATCCGCGCGCTGGAGGCGGGCAAGACGGTTGTGACCTCCAACAAAGAGGTGATGAGCAAGAATTGGCCCGCGTTTGAAAAGGCGGCGAAGGCCACCGGTGCGGGGTTGTATCTGGAAGCGACGGTCGGCGGCGGAATCCCGATCATCCGCACGATACTCGACTCCATGCAGGCCAACAACATCACCCGCGTGATGGGCATCATCAACGGCACGACGAACTATATCCTCACGCAGATGACCGAGAACGGCCAGAGCTTTGAGGACGCGCTGAAAGACGCACAGGCGCTTGGCTATGCCGAGGCGAACCCCACGGCGGACGTGGAGGGCTATGACGCGATGTACAAGCTCTCGATTCTCTCGTCGATGTCGTTTCATGCGCATATGCCCATCGAGGTGATCTACCGCGAGGGGATCACGAAGCTGACCAAGGCAGATTTTGAGACGGCGCAGCTGTTGAATTATCGCATCAAGCTGCTCGCCATCGGTAAAAAGGACGGCAATAAGATCGAGGTGCGCGTGCATCCGACGATGATCCCCGCGACGCACCCGCTCGCGAGCGTACGCGGCGTGTTTAACGCGATTTTCCTCACGGGCCATGCGGTGGACGACGTGATGCTTTACGGGCGGGGTGCGGGCTGTATGCCGACCGCAAGCGCCGTGGTGAGCGACATCGTCTACGCCTGCCATCATGAGAAACAGCATAAGTACATGACGTTTGTCAACGAAGCGAGCATGTCGAGCGAGATCGAGCTGGTCAAAGATTTCCACTGCATCTATTGCATTCGTCTGAATGTGGCGGATCGTCCCGGCACGATGGCGAACATTGCCGCGGCGTTTGCGGAGCAAGGGGTTTCGCTCAAGAGCGTCATCCAGCTTGGCGAAAACGACGGCGTTACTTCGAGAATTACGTTCCTTACGCATGCGGCAAGCGAGTTTGGCGTAAGGGAAGCGCTCAAGAAAATTGAATCGCTGAGCTGCGTCAACGCGGTGGAAAGTATGATCCGCGTAGAAGAGTAAGTTTCGGATTGGCGAAATTAACACTTGCAATGAACGGCTGGCTTCGCTATAATGTTCGTTGCGAGCGCTGATGTAGCTCAGTCGGTAGAGCACCTCATTGGTAATGAGGAGGTAGGCAGTTCGAATCTGCTCATCAGCTCCAAAACAGAAAAGCAGCACCCCGAAATGGGTGTTGTTTTTCTGTTTTCAGGCAGATGGGCATATGCGACTATCTATCTTACAAAGAGCCATTCTTGGTAATGGGGGCGGAGTCGAGCGCCGCCTGTGGCGGATACAGCGAGGCGGAAGCCCAGTGAGGCAGGAAGCGCCAGGAAGCCGCGTGAGCGGCAACGCAGCGCGACCTTGCCGAACTGTGGGCAGGGTAGGCAGTTCGAATCTGCTCATCAGCTCCAAAACAGAAAAGCAGCACCCCGAAATGGGTGTTGTTTTTCTGTTTTCAGGCAGATGGGAATATGCGACTATCTATCATACAAAGAGCCATTCTTGGTAATGGGGGCGGAGTCGAGCGCCGCCTGTGGCGGATATAGCGAGGCGGAAGCCCAGTGAGGCAGGAAGCGCCAGGAAGCCGCGTGAGCGGCAACGCAGCGCGACCTTGCCGAACTGTGGGCAGGGTAGGCAGTTCGAATCTGCTCATCAGCTCCAAAAAACAGATAAAACGGCATCCCAAACGGGGTGTTGTTTTTCTGTTTTCTATGCTTAAATGGAAAGCATGCTTGACATTTTCATAAATTATGCTATTATGATGGAAAGCGAGCTTTCCGTTAACGAGAAAACCCGATTTGGAGGAAGTATGAAAAACAGGCTGGAAGAATTGCGAAAGCAGCGGGGGATTCGGCAGGAGGAGTTGGCGGCGGCGCTCGAAGTCTCCCGCCAGACCATCGGCTCGCTGGAAAACGGGCGATACAACCCGTCTATCCTGTTGGCGTTCAAAATCGCCCGCTACTTTGATGTATCCATCGAAGAAATATTCATCTATGAGGAGGAATCGATATGAAAAAACATGGTATACAGACCGCATTGGGCATTCTTGGTCTGGCCTTACTCGCGGTGGGGTTATACCTCGCAAAGACGATTGCTGACCCGCAGGGGATCATGCGTGCGCTGCCATTCGTACTCATTGGCATCGGCTGCGGCCTGTTTGGGCAGGGTGTGGCGGGTGTCATTGAGAGGTACGTTTACAAAAAGCATCCCGACATGAAGAAGCAGAAAGAAATCGAGGTCAACGACGAGAGGAATCGCGAAATCAGCACGCGCGCAAAAGCGAAGGCATATGACGCAATGGTGTTCGTCTTCGGCGCGCTGATGATCTCGTTTGCGCTGATGAACGTCGATTTGGCGGTCGTGCTGCTGATGGTGTTTGCGTACCTGTTCGTGGTCGGCATCCATATTTACTACAATGTGAAGTTCGAAAAGGAGCTGTGACGCCGCCTCGCTCGGAGATGATGGCATTCTCAGCGCGTAAATACAAAAGATAGTAAGCCCCCGACCGCAACCACGCGACCGGGGGTTTCTCTTAGTTGAAATTGATTATCCCTGTGGCGGATGCGCCGTCGGCTCGTCGATGGCTGCACCACCTTCGCTATGACCCGCCCATGTGCGTTCTACACGCCCTTATCCTCTGCTGGCGTGCTGACCTTGACGACCGCCGAAAGAGCCGCTGATGCCGCCCTGCGGCGGCTGAGTGCTGTCGCCATCGGGAACTCCTGGTAAAAATTCCCCAGATGATGGAGCCGCACAATAAAACGCCGCTTCGATTTGGAAGCGGCGCTTGATCGTGATCGATTCGGTTATTTATAGATCATGCCGACGAGGGCGTTGGTCCAGGTTGCGGGCAGAAGCTTTGCGAGCAACACAAACACCTGATACTGGAACCCGACGGTGGCAAACGCCTTGGGGTTCTTCGCGTTTGCCGCGCGGAGCACCGCCTTTGCGACCAGTTCCGGCGGCATGCCGTTTTGCTCGTCGTGCTCCATGACGGCGACCGCGTGGTCGATCGCCTCTCCGTAGATTTCTGCGCCCGCGCAACTCTTCTTACGTGCGGCGGTAAAGCCGGTCTTCACGTCTCCCGGCAGAATCGCGCATGCCTTGATGCCAAAGGGCTTGACCTCGTTGCGCAGCGCGAGCGTGAGGGAGTTGGTCGCGGCCTTCGTCGCGCTGTAAAACGACTGGAACGGAATCGCGATTGGCGCCGCGACGGAACTGATGTTGACGATATGCCCGCTCTTTTGCGTGCGCATGGTTGGCAACACCGCCTGAATGCAATGGAGCGCACCGAAGAAATTGACGTTGAGCTGCGAAAACGCTTCCCCGGGATCGGTGAATTCCACAGCGCCCGAGATGCCAAAGCCCGCGTTGTTGACGAGCAGATCGATCTGTCCTTCGGCGGCGAGCACCTGCGAAACCGCGCTCTTCACCTGATCGGCAATTGTTACGTCCGCCGTGATGTGGCGAACGCCGTTCTGATCCGCACCCTTGCGGCTCAGCTCATACACGGTGTATCCGTTGTTTGAAAGCAGCAATGCGGTCGCTTTGCCGATGCCGCTGCTGCCGCCGGTGAGAATGCAGACGCGTTTCATTTTGCTTCCTCCGTTAAGACGCTTGCCATGATGTCCATCGCCTCGTCGAGCAGGGGCTCTTTCAGCGTCGCCATATAGCTCGTGCGGAGCAGACACTCCGTCGCGGGCGTGGCGGGCGGCAGAACGGGGTTGACGTAAACGCCCGCCTCATACAGCATCTTGGCGACGGTCAGCGTGCGAATGGTTTCATAGGTATAGATCGGGATAATCGGGATATCCGCGGTGTATTTATGCGGAATGCCGCGCGCAGTCAACCCCGCGCGCACATAGCGGCAGATCTCCTGCAGGCGGCTGACGCGCTCCGGCTCGCGCTCTAAAATACGAAGCGCCGCCAGTGCGCAGGCGCAGTTCGCGGGCGGCATGGAGGCGGAGAAGATGAAAGGACGCGAGGTGTGGCGCACAAACTCCGCGACCTCCAGGCTCGACGCCATATAACCGCCGAGGCTCGCGAGGGACTTGCTGAACGTGCCCATATAGATATCCACCTCGTCCTCAAGGCCAAAGTGGCTCGCGGTGCCACGTCCGCCTTTGCCGAGCACGCCGAGGCCATGCGCATCGTCCACCATGACACGCGCGCCGAACTCTTTTGCGAGCTTGACGATCTCGGGCAGGTTTGCGATGTCGCCGCCCATGCTGAACACGCCGTCGGTGACGATGAGCTTGCCCGCCGTGTCGGGAATTTGCTCCAGCGTGTGGCGAAGGTGCTCCATGTCCGAGTGGCGATAGCGCACCA
>JAQVML010000064.1 GCA_028703645.1 Eubacteriales bacterium | reverse complement strand
ATGTTATGCGGGATACTCTTTCGCAGATCTTCAATCCTGCATGAGAATCAAGAAAGGAGCAATTTATGCAGTCTTTTGGGTTCGTTGAAACGGAGGGTTATGTTCCGGCGTTTGCTGTGGCAGATGCCATGATGAAAGCAGCGGACGTAAAAATCATCAAAAAAGTCTGGATCGGTGCCGCAATGGTGACTATCGTCATAGGCGGAGAAATTGGCGCGGTACGGACGGCGGTCGATTCCGGCGCAGCGGTGGCAAATCAGATGAAGGCACTTTTATCCTGCTACACCATCGCCCGTCCCACGGAAGAACTCATCAAGATCATTACTGAGTGATGGAGGTAGTACGATGCAATCTTGGGGATTTATCGAAGTAATAGGTTACATTCCTGCTGTCGCGGCTGCCGATGCGATGGTTAAGGCCGCGGATGTAAAGCTGGCAGGCCGCGAGGTGATCGGTGGCGGATTTGTTACAGTTGCCGTTGTGGGTGAAATCGGAGCCGTTCGTACAGCAGTAGACGCGGGCGCCGCCGTGGCAAAACAGGTTGGGCAGTTGCACTGCGCGCATGTGATCGCAAGGCCGGTTGTGGATGCTTCAAAAATTGTCAATCTCAAACTGACCGACGACAAGGAATAAGGAGAAACGCAAATGGACGCTTATGGATATATCGAAGTCATAGGGCTGGTGCCCGCGATTGCGGCGGCGGACGTTGCTATGAAAGCCGCAAATATTGAGATCGTCGGAAAGGAAAACACCGGCAAGGCAATGATCGCCCTTATCATCAAAGGTGAAATCGGTGCGGTTCGCGCCGCGATTGACGCCGCAGAGTCGGAAGTCGGTCGCATTGGCAAAGTGGTATCAACAAATGTGATTGCTCGCCCGGATGAAACGCTGGCAAGCTTATATTAACTGCTGGGAGGCGTAAGATGCAGGATATTTTCACGAGGGACGACGTGCTGGCGTACCATCGGAAGGGCGTCGTGAAAATTTCGATGGACGAAATGCCGATTTTAACCGATTTGGCACGGGAAGCACTCAACAGCTTGCAAATGGAAATCGTGGTTGGCAAAGCGCCAGTTGCGAACCAGGCACCCGCTGCTGATGGCTATGGTGCAGGCGACGCATCCGGGGCTGCCGTGCCGAACGCTGTTGGACCGACTGCGCAGAAGCTAACGGCTCCCACGTTGAACAAAAAACCATTTCGAGACGTGATTTGCTCCAACCAGAAACTCGTTGGAACGTTTATTGGCACACCTCATCCGGTTATGACGGAGTTCGTAGGCCATATGGGGTTCGATTTTGTTTGCATCGATGCGGAGCATAACGCCATGCATCTTGAGACCGTGCAAAAAATGCTCCAGGGACTCAAGGCGACACCCACCTATGGTATGGTTCGTATCCCGACGCTCTCTTACGAATATGTGTCCGGCGCACTGGATATCGGAGCGGATGCGCTCTTGATTCCGCAAATCCGAACAATGGACGATATCGCTCGATTGAAGGAGTTCAGCCAGTATCCCCCGATTGGACGGCGCGGCTGCGGTCCGTCCCGCCTTTGGGACTATGGCGACAGCATTGGCCAGCTTGCAGCGGGAGATATCAACTATACGACCAATATCGTGGCGCAGTTAGAGACGGTACAGGCCGTGGAGCAGATTGACGAAATCGTCAAGAGCGACTTTATCGATATGTTTTTCATTGGGCCGGGGGATCTATCCATGGACATGGGCATCTTCGGACAGTTTTCAAATCCAAAGCTGACGGATACCATCAAGATGCTGCGCCAAACGACAGCGGCGGCGGGCAAACGGCTCGGTTTGTTTGCGGGCAATTTTGAAGCAGCCAGCAACTGGCTGAATTCAGGCTTTGATATGGTGATTGTCAATTCCGAACTGGCGATTTTAAGCGGCGCGGTGGCTGCAGGTTTGAAGAAGGCGCGTGGTGATCAGCGTTGAGCAGAATTCTGACTTCCCGCGATATCCTTCCGTTGATCCGAGATGGTCAAACGGAACTGGAACTCCGCGAGGGGGACAACTTAACAGATCTGGCGAGAGAGATGCTTCGGGATCGGGGTGTGCGGGCGGTACCCGCGCGAAATCCGGAAGTATATGCACCGGATCAACCTACTGCTCCGGGGAGCCTATCAAACGCGACCAGACAGAGCGCAACACAGCCAGACGGACAGGAAACGCGCAATGTATTCGTTGCGCAGGCGGCTCTGGCTTCAAACCCGAAAAACACGGAACCCGACCCATATGATTTGGTGATCACAGGCGGCATCTGCGTGGTTCCCGAGATGGGACGCATCAAGGCAAACGTCTGCATTCGCGATGGGAAAATAGCGGCGCTGACCACAGATCGAGTACGGGGCAAGCAGGAGATCGACGCCACTGGGCTGTATGTCTTGCCCGGCGTGATTGACCCGCACACACATCTGGGATTGTTTGTTCCGTTTGAGCAGGAGCTTGAGTCCGAAACACGCTCGGCTGTTTTGGGTGGCGTGACCACCATCGGCACCTATTTTAACCAGACGGGAAGTTATCTGCCACTGATTGATCGTTTGGAACATCAGGTCAATACAATATCTCGTGTGGATATGATTCCACACCTCGCTATTCGCGAGGATACGCAGGTCAGCGAATTGGCTGCATATTCCCAGCGCGGGATGAATTCGTTTAAGGTCTACATGTGTGGCGTACCAGGGCTTTATCCGCACCAGGAGGACGGTTTCATCATTCGCGTGATGGAGAGGATGGCGAAATTGCTGCCAACAGCGGATCCGATCCTGAGCGTTCACTGCGAAAACACGTCGATTTGCGATTTTGCGACCGAGGACATGAAGGACTTGCGACTGGAAACACTTAGCGATTGGAACCTGTCTCATCCCAATCTGGCCGAGGGTGAGGCTGTGATCCGGGCCGCATACTTCTCTCAAAAAACGGGGGCGCGAACCTATATCGTCCATAGTTCGACGAAAGAAGCGATGGAGGCGCTCCACCGTATCAAGCATGCAAAGCTCTCTGTTGAAACGACGTCTCCCTATCTTTGTTTGGATACCGATAGCGACATAGGCGCGTATGGAAAGATGCTGCCGCCCATTCGCGAACCGGAGAGCCGAGACGCTCTGTGGCAAGGGATTCGAGATGGCATTATCGACACCATCGGAACGGACAACACCGTCATGACTGCGGAAGAAAAGCGCGTTTCCGAAGGCATGCGTAAAGCGGGAGCCGGTTATCCGACGCTCGGTACGCATCTCGCCTCTGTATTGAACGAAGGAATCTTTCGCCGTGAAATTTCCATAGAGAAGCTGGTCCCGCTCATTACCATGAATCCGGCGAAGATTTTTCATGTCTATCCGCGAAAGGGAACGATCATGCCCGGCAGCGACGCGGATATCGTACTGGTGAATCTTGATATCCAGCGGACAGTCAACCCCTCCGAACTACTCAGCCGCTCGGACTTTTCCCTGTTTCAAGGTAAAACGTTACGAGCATGGCCAATGGCAACCATCAAGGGCGGGCGTATTTTGGCTTGGAACGGCAAACTGGTGGACGACACCCGTAGGGGAAACGTACTGAAGCATTAAGGGGGATCGCATCCTACTAGGTGGGTGTGTCCGACGCATCAGGAAAGATAGCGCGCAGCAACCAATTTAAGAAAGAGGTTCGATTATGTATATCTGCAAGGTAATCGGCAAGGTCGTTTCTACCCAGAAAAATGAAAAGCTGACGGGCAGCAGCATCGTATTGGTTCGCGTGGTTTCACTTACCGCGAAAAAGAATGAAATCACCGAGAGCAATGAAATCTTTGCGGCCGCAGATACGGTTGGCTGTGGCACGGGGAATTATGTGCTGGTCACGAGCGGAACCAACGCGGGTTACGCTCTAAAAAATACAAATACTCCTGTAGATATGGCTGTAGTGGGCATCATCGACAGTGGCCTTGGCGAGTAGAAATATCACATAAGAGCAGCTTTTTCGGCAGGCTCTGTATTGTTGCGCTTAAAAATGTCGCAACACAAGTTGCAAACCGAACAGATTAGAAATACGAGGTGGTTTCAGGCATGGATCAATTGTTTAACCCGGATGGCATCGCCATTGTCGGCGCATCGTCCAATCCGAGCAAAGCGGGCTATGTTGCCATTCGAAATATGAAGGAGAAGGCATATCCCGGAAACGTATACCCGATCAATGTGAGGGAGAGCGAAATTCTGGGCTATCCCTGCTATGCCTCGCTGAAGGACGTACAAGGGAATATTGATTTGCTGGTTCTCATCATGCCGTCCAAAATGATTTACACCGTAATGGATGAGTTGGATCAGCGCATGGAGGAAAAGGGAGATGTTAAATTTCTCGTTTGCGCGGCGGCAGATTATGCGGAAACGAAAACACCCGAGGGGATAGATCGTCAGGAACGGCTCATGAGAACGGCGCGTCGCTTCGGCATCCGGGTCGTCGGGCCGAATTGTATTGGGGTGATCGATAACCGCAGCCGTGTTGATACGACATTTGTGGATACGGGCGTTCCGTTTACTTCTTTTGGCGAGCCTACCGGCATCACTTTCCTTTCCCAGAGTGGAGCGCTGGCCAGTGCGGTTTTGATGGAAGGCGCGAGCCGCGTGGTCCCAGTGCTGTATAACAAGTTTATCTCCATCGGCAATATGGCTGACGTGGACTTTGTCGATCTGTTGGACTATTTCGAAACCGACGAGAGTACGCGCGTGATCGGCATCTATATGGAAGGCTATAACGATGGGAAACGCCTTGCCGCATCTCTGCGCCGGGTGAGCCTGAAGAAACCGATCGTGGTACTAAAGGTGGGTCGCAGTGCGTTGGGCGCCAACGCTGCCAATTCCCACACTGGCTCTATGGCGGGCTCCGATCGTGTATACGACGCCATGTTTAAGCAAAACGGTGTAATCCGCGTCGGGACGATCAACGAAATGATCGATACGCTTCAGGCATTTGACCGGATGCCGCTTCCCGCGGGCGGGAATCTGTTTCTTTATTCTCAGGCAGGTGGGCCGGGGATCTATTGTACGGACGCGATCAGCCACTATCAAGAGCTGACCATGCCGGTGGTATCGGATGATACCAAAGCTAGACTTGCCGCAAGTCAACTGCCGATGGCGAATATCTGCCATCCGGAGGGATATGCGGATATCACCGCTTCGGCCAGCGTACGAAATCACGTGGACGGACTACAGATTGTGCTGGAAGAGAAAAATGTGGATGCTGTGATCTTTATTACCGTAGTGCCCACCTTCCTACCGCAAAAAGAACTGGCTGAAGAACTTGTCAAGATGGAACAGGCAGTAAACCATCCCGGCAAGCCCGTTTACTACTGCATTATGGCTGGCGCATATACGGCGCTTGCACGCGGCATTATGGAGAAAAACGGTTTATGTACCTTTGACTCGCCGGAGCGTGCGGTGATGGCCGCCAGAAACATGTGCGTATACGCAGCCTTTCGCGCACGCCACAAGAAGGAGGCCTGATCATGGATCAAAAGGAAAACACGGTAGCTCTAAATGAGTTGGAGAGCGCGAAACTATTGCATTCGTACGGGATCAACGCGGTCAAGTCCATCCTGATTGATAACTGCCGTAAGGAGACCCTGGAAAGCACAGCCGCAGAACTTGGATTTCCTGTGGTCATGAAGGTGGTTTCCAACGATATTTTGCATAAAACGGATGTTGGTTGCGTGGTTCTAAATGTCGCCGATCGTGACGCAATGGAGTGTGCCTACCGCGTTATCATGGAAAATGCAGCGCGAAACGTTCCAAATGCAAAAATAGAGGGAGTCGTCGTTCAGCAGATGCTTCCCAAAGGATTTGAAGTTCTGCTGGGCGTGAGCACCGATCCCCAGTTCGGGCAGGTGGTGATGGCGGGCTTGGGCGGAATACTTGTGGAACTACTCCAAGCGGTGTCTATGCGCCTGATTCCTATTACGCGGGAAGACGCGCTGGATATGATCGCGGAGACACCGTTGCAGCAGGCCTGCGACGGATTGAGAGGCGTTCGCTACGATCGAGAGGAGATTGTGGAAGCGCTACTGAATCTCTCGCGCATGGTGGAAGCAAACCCGGATATTACCGAGGTCGATATCAATCCGCTTCTGCTGTATGGAGATGGTCGCAAGGCCACGGCGGTAGACGCCGTAGTTGTCCGAAAAACGAGTTGCTGCACAAAAAATGGCTAAGCAGCTTTGGTTGGATCGTTTTGGATCGTTAAGGAAGGGAGCATAGAAATGAAAGAAATCAGGCTTCACGGCATTGGAGGAATGGGTACGGTCAAGGCCGGAGAGATGTTGGTTCATGCCGCGGTGAACAGCGGGAAATACGGAAATTCCATTCCGTTTTTTGGGTTTGAACGGCAGGGCGCACCCGTAACAAGCTTTGTGCGTCTGGGAGACGAAAAAATCCGCGCGAAAAACCAGGTTTATACGCCAAACTGTTCGATTGTTCTGGATCAGAGTCTGCTGGTGTCGGCGCCGGTGTTCGAAGGATTGGTGGAGGATTCCTACTTTATTTTAAACACACGGTCGGAAGACCCCAAGCTGCTCATCAAGAACCCGAATGTGAAATATCTGGCATATATCAACGCCACCCCGATCGCTTTGGAGATGCTTGGCCGGCCGATTACCAACACCATTATGCTGGGTGCGTTTGCCAAAGCCACCGGCTGGGTCGATCTACAGCAACTGGAAGCGGTGATTCAAAAATTCTTCGGTGAGAAGAATGTAGCGGCCTTCCGGCGGGGTTATGACGAAGTAAGCATGTATTATTTCAGGTGACGAAGGAGGCAATCATGGAATTTATCAGCGATTATATCGTTCCGATCGGCCCAGAGGGGCTCTATATCATACAGACCGGTAAATGGCGCACGCGAAAGCCCGTTCTGGACGCGACGAAATGCGTCAGATGTGGCGTTTGCCTGATGTATTGTCCCGTCAATTCTGTCAAGCGCACGGAAGACGGCGCGTTTGAAATTTGCTATGACTATTGCAAAGGTTGCGGGATCTGCGCCCATGAGTGCAAGAAGGGCGCAATTG
>JAQVML010000063.1 GCA_028703645.1 Eubacteriales bacterium | reverse complement strand
GCTGCGATGGCGTCCAGATCGAGCACGTCCGCATTCGGATTGCCCAGCGATTCCAGATAGAGCGCCTTGGTGTTCGGCAAAATCGCGGCGCGGAAGTTCTCCGGATCGCTGCCGTCCACAAACGTGGACTCGATGCCAAGATCCTTGAACGTGTTGGCAAAGAGGTTATAGGTGCCTCCATAGAGCGTCTTGGACGACACGATGTGATCCCCGCTGCCCGCGATATTGAGCACGGCATAGGTGATCGCGGCTGAGCCGGACGCGGTGGCAAGCGCGGCAACGCCGCCTTCCAGCGCGGCGATGCGTTGCTCAAACACGTCGCTCGTCGGGTTCATGAGTCTAGTATAGATATTTCCGCTTTCGGTGAGAGCAAAACGCCCCGCCGCCTGCGCGGAATCTTTAAATACATAGGAGGTAGTGGCGTAGATCGGCACCGCGCGCGCGTCGGTCGCGGGGTCGGGCTGTTCCTGTCCTACATGCAATTGCAATGTTTCAAATTTCAATTTCTGTGCCATGATCGTGTGATCCCTTTCTTTGTCTTTGATTGATGCGTGCTCTCGTTTTCCTTTGCGCGGTCAGGCGCAAACGGAATCGTACCCCATCAACGGCACATTCGATCCATACGACCCAGGGCAGCGAACCCCGCCCGGTGTTTGGGCGATTGTCTTAGCCAGCTGATCTCCTTCATGCGTGGTTCCCCCTTTCCAAATCGTATTAGTCAGGATTATACGAGCGCAATAATACTTTGTCAATAGGTTTAATATGTTTTCTATATATGATTTTAGGCATTCTTTTTGGCTCAGACCAACGACAGATGAAATGCGCCGTGCGCGGTCTCTTCCATAAAGAACGTTGTCTTGTTCTTTCCTTCGCTTTTCGAGGTATACATCGCGCGATCCGCTTTCTCGAGCAGTTCGTTGAGCGGCGCCGTTCCTTCGATGAGCCCGATGCTCAGCGTAATGTGAAACACCGTCTCCCCGGCAGAAAACTCCAGCGCGTTTACGTAGGTACGAATGCGCTCCGCGACCAGAAATGCATCTTCCGCGCTCGTGTTTTCCAAAATAATCACAAACTCGTCTCCGCCAAAGCGAACGGATACGTTTGTAACACGCACATTTCGCTTGATGCAGCCCGCAAGCTTGCTTAAAACCTCGTCTCCGATCAAATGCCCGTAATGATCATTGATGGATTTGAAATCGTCCACATCGATGAAGATCAGCGCGTTCGGGCCGGCGTTTTCATCATTTGCTAAAGCTCCCTCGTGGAGATATTGCTTGTTATATAGCCCCGTCAACTGATCGATATTGCTCTTTTCCAGCAATTGCAGCTTTTCCATCTCCTGCCGCAGGCGAGTCTGCGTTACATCATTGATAATCAGCAGTTTTGTTGAGCCTTGATCCCGCTCGTCGATGGGATACTGCGTCATCGAAAGATAGCGGGGCTGCTCGCCGGACGTCAGCACCACCTCGTGCTGATTGTAGTTCGTATCAAACCGATAATCCGGAATATAGTTGGATACCCAATCCCCCGCGTCCAGCCGCTCGTCCTGCAAAATTTCGCGCCCAACGCGGTTGATGTTGGCGATGCGTCCGGCTCGGTTGACAATTAAAATCCCCTCGCTCGCGTTGAGAAACAGCGTGCGATAGACATAGTCCGAGCGCAGGTTGAGCAGACGATGCCGCATGATGGAGACAAACATCGCCACAGCGAAGATCGCGATTGCGGAATGCATGAGATAGAGCTTCTCTTCCACGTGAAAGACCGTTGGCAAGAGATATTCCGAAATCACGCTGATCACCAGCGCAAGCCCGATACCAAAGAAGATATAGTTCAGCTGTGCGCGAAGCCGCGTATCCTTGGTCAGAATTCTCTGTTGCAGCACCAGAATTAACGCATAAATCGCAGGCAGGCTAAACGTTGTCGCCATCAGCGGCGCCACCACCGGTTCGGTCAGCCGCCAAAACGTCGGGTCGGAGTAGTCCATCGGGTAGAGGTAACGCACGACGACGGTCAGCGTATTGAGCGTCAGCGCCGCATAAAACAGCCAATCGATCTTTCGATTGAGCAAGCGATAGATAAAGTAAAGAAACGTGATGGAAAGATACATCATGCTCAGCCAGTAGACGGTTTTCGTTTCAAGCGTAGCAATCGTTCCGTCGCTAAACTCGTCGAGACTATTGAGCACCATCCAAATCAGAATGTTGGACAAAAAGAGGAGAAACGCCTGATTGACCTTGTCGTGGCTGCGGTTGAGAAACACAAACGTCCAGATAAACATCATGACGCCGTAGATGAGGGCAAGCGAAATCAGCTGAAACATATTGGTTACTCCCGCAAAGTAAATAACGAAATAGATTGAGTGAAATTAAGCTGTTTTGTATACAGTATAGGGGAAGACTCCATTTTACGCAATTGCTCGCACCGTCCAAGCGTTTACTTTTCGTTTGGCTCGAATCGCCTGCGAATCACGAGATCAATTTTCGATCTTGATTCGCAAACTTTTTGTGCACAACTCACGCTTGCGCTTGATTTCGCTTTGACGCAAGCGCGCATCAACGCACGAAATCGCCTTATATTCCTGCGTTTTTTCAGAATGCGTGCTTCATCAGGATTTTACCGTGAACCAAGCACGGCCTTAACATTGCACTGGTACAATCCGATCGTAAGAAAAAAACAAACGTAAGAATCGAGAGGAGATTACCAAAAAATGAAACGTAGACGCCTTCTCCCCATCCTGCTGGCAGCCATGTTGCTGCTCGCAGCAATCCCAGTCGGCCTTGCCGCTGCAGCGGGCGAAACCGCAGACGCGCCCCGCACCGGCGCAAGCACACTCGTTCTCAGCGAGAGCGAAACCACCACCGCGCCAAAGTACGTGTTTCTCTTCATTGGCGACGGTATGACCTATCCGCAGTTTCAGACGGCTTCCGCCTATCTGAGCATCAACGCGGACAAGGACACCATCCTGAGCACCAGCGAAATGCTCAACTTCATGAAATTCCCCGTCTCCGGCTCCGCAACCACCTATGACTCGACCTCGTTCTGCCCGGATTCCGCCTCCACCGCGACCTCGATCGCCAGCGGGCACAAGACCTACAGCGGCGTGCTGAACATGAACGAAGCGAAGAACAAGACCTATACGACCATCGCCGAAGCGCTCAAAGCGCAAAAAGGCTACAAAATCGGCATCATCTCCACCGTCAACCTCAACCACGCAACGCCCGCCGCGTTTTATGCGCACCAGGCGAGCCGCAATAACTACTACGAAATCGGCCTTGAGCTGATCGACAGCAACTTCGACTATTTTGCCGGCGGCGCGCTGTTAAAGCCCACGGGCGACAAGAGCGACAACCCGCAGACCGATCTGTACGAACTCGCGACCGCCGCGGGCTACACGGTCGTCAAGACCCAGGCCGAAGCGCAGGCGCTCTCCGCCAGCGCGGGCAAATCCCTCGTGATTGCGGAAGACCTTGCGGACAGCAGCTCCATGAGCTATGAAATCGACCGCGCGGCAACCGCCTGGGCGCTGAAAGACTATGTGCAGCAGGGAATCACCATGCTGGATGGAGATCCGGGTTTCTTCATGATGGTCGAAGGCGGCAAGATTGACTGGGCCTGCCACGCCAACGACGCGGGCAGCACCATTCACGATACGCTCGCTCTTGCGGACGCGGTGCAGGTTGCAATCGACTTTGCTTCCCAGCATCCGGACGAAACGCTGATCCTCGTCACCGGCGATCACGAGACCGGCGGACTTTCCATCGGATTTGCCGGCACCAACTACAACACCTACCTCAAAAACATCAACTACCAGACGATCTCCTACGCGAAGTATGACGCGGACTATGTCGCGAACTATGTCGCCAACAAGACCTCGTTTGCGGACGTGATGAAGGACGTAACCGCGCTCTTCGGCCTCGTGCTGCCGGAGCAGGCGGACACCGCGGCGAATAAGACGCTGGTGTTGACGAACTACGAAGTCAGCGAGCTGAAAAAGGCCTATGACCTGACGCTCAAGGGTGGCTTCGGCACCGACGCAAACGGCAAATCCCTCCAGACGCAGGAAGAGTATGTGCAATACGGCACCTATACGCCGTTCTCCGTCACCGTCACGCACCTGCTCAACAACAAGTCCGGCATCAACTTTGCTTCCTACTCGCACACGGGACTTCCCGCCGCGGTCTATGCCAGCGGCGTGGGTCAAAACCTGTTTGTCGGCAGCTATGACAACACAGGCCTCTATTCCAAGATGGCGCAACTGCTCGGCATCGGCTGATCAACCGAAATACGACCTATGATACGGCGCCCGCCCATCCGGCGGGCGCCACGGCTATCTCGCGCAGTCCAAGAAACGCGCATGTATATAGAAAACAGAGGTAAAACAAGTTGAACGACATCAAAACAAAACGTGCCTGGGTCGCTTCCGCCGTGTGCCTGGCGCTGATCGTGGTGCTTCTATTTCTGCCCACCGGATATGAAAACGCGGGCGCCAGCAGCATTGACGGCTCCGATCGCGTTCCTGCGCGCATCCTCTCCGTGGACGACAGCACGATTAAGGATACCGGCTTGGTGCGATCCGGCGAGCAAGTCTGCCAGATACAGCTGCTCAGCGGCAGCCACAAGGGCGAAATCCACCGCGCCTATAACATGCTCAACGGCTCGCTGGAGCAGGATAAAATCTACAAGGCGGGCGAAACCGCGCTCGTGCTCGTGAGTTATGACGACGCGGGAGCGCAGGTAGCCTCCGTGAGCATGATCGATCACTACCGCATCACGGGCGAAATCATCCTGCTTTGCGCGTTTTTTGCCCTGCTCGTCCTGTTTGCGGGTTGGACGGGGCTACGGGCCGTGCTTTCCTTTGTGCTCTCCATTCTATCCATCTGGAAGGTGCTGGTTCCGCTTTGCCTCAACGGCGCGAATCCGATCCTCGTCGGCGCGCTGCTTACGGCGGGACTTACGGTTCTCATCATCGCGCTCGTGTTCGGCTTTAACCGGATCACGCTCGCTTCCTGCATCGGGGCAATCGCAGGGTTACTCGTGACCGCGGCGATTGGCATCGTCAGCACAAACGCGTTTCACATTCACGGAGCCGTCATGTCGTTTTCCGAGAGCTTGCTCTATAGCGGTTATGAGCACCTGAATCTGACGCAAATCTTTATGGCGAGCATCTTCATCGGCTCCAGCGGGGCTATGATGGATCTCTCGGTCGATATCGCCGCCGCGGTGAATGAGGTGGTACAAAAGCGACCGGATTTGCCCCGCTTTGAGGCGATGATGTGCGGCATGCGCGTCGGCAGAGCCGCGATGGGCACCATGACCACCACGCTGCTGCTGGCTTATTCCGGCAGCTATATCGCGCTATTGATGGTGTTTATGGCGCAAGGCACGCCGCTCATCAACGTGTTTAACTATAAATACGTTGCCTCCGAGGTGATTCACACCATCGTCGGCTCGTTTGGGCTGGTCGCCGTGGCGCCGCTGACGGCAGCCGCAGCGGGACTCTTTTTGGCAAAAGGAGGAAGCGCCGCGCCTCTTTCCGTTCCAAAGGCAGAAAACTAAAACACCAAACAAATAAAAAAGCGGCACGCCGGAAGTTTCTTTCCGTGCGTGCCGTGTTTTTTATTTGCAGTTATATTTGGTAAATTACCTCGAAATCTTCAAATAAAACGGGCATATCCTCCGTGAATTCGTAGCCCATCTCTTTTCCATCTTCGGTGAAAAAGCGCCGGTGCCCTGCCTGCCAGGTTTCGAGGCACTCGTCCTCGCCTTCCCGCGAGCAGATTTCAAACGTCATCTCACAAAACGGAATCACCTGCACCGCTTTTGTCTCAATCACACAGTGCGGGTTGCCGTCCCAGTCCGTCACGATGGAAAGATTGCCGGGTTTCGGCGCTTCTCCTGGCGCAAAGGCGTAGACGCTGCTCGCCGTAGCCCGCTTTTTGCCGGAGAGCACCAGCGCCAGCAACTCGTTTGCGGAGCGCTCGTTGAGGTCAAAGTGGAAGCATTCCAAATAGGTTGTTTGTTCGCTTCTGCCTGTATTCTTTAAAAAATTCTGCCAGAATTGGCCGATCGTCATGTGTGGTTCCTCTCGATCTATCATCTTGTCTGATGCGTTTTACGCGCCACTGCAGCGCTACGGTAACTATCCTATCAAACGTTGCGCCGCCGCGCAATCCCGCGGTACGGCGGTTTTTCCGTGACTTGGTTACGGTTGCCGCAGGCGAAAAAGACTACTCTTGAGAAAATAAGATTTGTGTAGAGGTATTCACTTGAGTAACAGTATTTGGAGTCAGATGTTCGGCGGTGAGCCGGAAGAGAAGAAGCCCGTCAGCGCGGACGCAATCATCCACGTAAACCGCAACCGTTGCCCGGAGAACCATCCCTGTCCTTCCGTTCGTGTTTGTCCGGTACAGGCGCTGTCGCAGGCAGGTTATCGCGCACCGAAAGCGGATATGGACAAATGCATCAAATGCGGCAAATGCGTCCGCTATTGTCCGATGGGAGCGATTTCGCTCGGTTAATCACTGTTTTCGTTTGGATTTGGAGGATTGTTATATGAAGAAAATCATTCCGTTTTTCGCGCTTGTGCTCTCGCTTTTTGCGCTCTCGGCCTGCGCATCCCCTGCCGCATCCGCGGCAACGCCCGCACCCGCCGCGACAGCCGCGGTGGAATACAAGAAGATTTCCGCGGCGGACGCCAAGGCGCGCATGGACAGCGGAGACGAGATTATCATTCTCGATGTGCGCACGCAGGAAGAATACGACGCGGGGCACATTGCGGGCGCAATCCTCGTTCCCAACGAGACCATCGCCGACAAGCAGCCGGAGTTGCTGCCCGACCTTGACGCGGAGATTCTCGTCTACTGCCGCAGTGGCAATCGCAGCGCGCAGGCGGCGAAGAAGCTCATCGCCATCGGTTACACCAACGTGGTCGATTTCGGAGGCATCATCGACTGGCCTTACGACGTCGTCACCGACTAAGTTAAAAACCCTTCCTTCCCAGAGTCGATACCCCCATGTTGTTCCTATCTCGCAGAGAACCGCCCAAGCGATTGGACGGTTTTTTGTTGGTCTTCACATTTTGGTTCAAAATAAGAAATTGGACG
>JAQVML010000062.1 GCA_028703645.1 Eubacteriales bacterium | reverse complement strand
ATCTGCTTGCGTTTTTGCAAGCCGCGGGCGAAGCAACCGCGGAGCAGATGCAAAACGAATGTATGCTGGAGAAAAAGGCACAGACAGAGGCGCTGAACCTGCTCGTAAGCGAGCTGTATGTGACCGTGCTGCGGCGGGACGTGACGATTCACGAAAGCTGGTGTACGTTTGCCTACGGCCCTGCGGAGCGCTGGGAAGAAAAGCGGGCGCAGGCAACACCGCAAACAGAATTGGACGTAAGCGAAGGCAAGGCGGAGCAAATTTTGCTTCGCCAGCTTTCGCAAAAACAGGTCAACTCTCTGCTTCGACCGCGCAAAACCGAGTGATTTAGATCATATCTATGTGATCCATCAACGACAAGGAGAACACCCAATTATGCTGACACAAGAGACCCGCGACGCCTACTGTACGTTGTTGCACCGGGAGTTGATTCCGGCGACGGGCTGTACGGAACCCATCGCGATTGCTTATGCCGCGGCTCTGATGCGAAAGACGCTTGGAAAACGACCGGAGCGCATGCAGGTCTGCGTCAGCGGAAACATCATTAAGAACGCAAAGAGCGTCGTTGTTCCCGGCACCGGCGGAAAGAAGGGGATTGCGGCTGCTGCCGCGGCGGGCGCCGTCGCGGGGCAGAGCGACCAGCTGCTAGAGGTGATCAATGCAATCACGCCGGATCAGCGCGAAGAGATAGAGCGCTATCTCAAGACCGCGCAGATCGCGGTATCCTGCGTGGAAGACGGCTTGACGCTGGATATTCGAATCACCGGCTACGAGGGAAACGACTCTGCTTTTGTTCGCATTGCGGGCGCGCACACAAACGTGGTTCGCGTGGAGCGAAACGGGGATGTGCTTTTTGATAGTCCGCTTACGCAGGCGGGGAACGAGGACGCAGCGCCGAGCGTGCTCAACACGGCGGATATCGTCGCCTTTGCGGATTCGGTCGATCTCGACCTTGTCCGCGCGCCACTGATGCGTCAGCTTTCACTCAATCTGGCAATTGCGGAATACGGCTTGAGCCAGGGGTGCGGCGCAAACATCGGCCGCGTGCTGCTTTGCGATGCGGAGGGAGACCTTGTCGCCCGCGCGCGCGCCTATGCCGCCGCAGGGTCGGATGCGCGTATGAGCGGGGCGGAGCTTCCGGTCGTGATCGTCTCCGGCAGCGGAAATCAGGGGATTACGGCGAGTGTACCCGTTGCCATCTGGGCGCGGGAACGCGGGTTTTCGGAAGAAGCGCTTCTGCGCGCGCTGATCGTTTCCGATTTGGTTACGATTCATCAAAAGACTGGCATCGGTAGACTCTCCGCGTTTTGCGGCGCGGTCTGCGCGGGCTGCGGTGCGGGCGCGGGCATCGCTTATCTCGAGGGCGGCGGTTACGACGGCGTGGCGCACGCGGTGGTCAACGCGCTCGCCATCATCAGCGGCATGGTTTGCGACGGCGCAAAGGCCAGCTGTGCCGCGAAGATTGCCGTCGCGGTGGACGCGGGCATTCTCGGCTACCGGATGTATACGCAGAAGCAGGAGTTTTTCAGCGGAGACGGCATTGTGGTCAAAGGCGTGGATAACACGATTCGCAACGTCGGTCGCCTCGCCAAAGACGGCATGCGCGAAACCGAGACCGAGATTCTCTCGATGATGCTGGAGACAGAAGCGTGATAGCTCGGACAAGACAAAAAAGCCCATCGACAGAGATTGCCGGTGGGCAGGGGAGCGAAAGCTCCTTTTTATTTTGGCTAGAGAGTGCTTTTAACTCATATTACCGAGTAGCGTGCAAGAAATATGCGGATGCAGCTAAATGCATAAAGTCCAAATGTCTGCTTACGAGCTTATCGTAACGGCGGCAACGCGGCGTAACCCTCTTATCTTGAGGAAAAAGCACTCCACGAGATGACGTTCCTTGTATCTCTGCCAATCGCAGAACTATGGCTCTGATTTATACGACTTTGGTGGGATGCCCATCTGCTTTTTCGGCCAACACCGTGGAGCTGCTGATGGGGATAGCGCTCAACCTGCTCGCGCTGCGCGCGCCGCAGCGACGGGCTTTTGCTACCCCGCCGCGAAAAGCGATTCACAGGATCGTTTTTTTCTCGCGGCTTCGAGTCCGTTCCCAAGAATGACCAAAGAGGTAGACACAAAATTGCATCTACCTCTTTGGTGCCGGTGGTCATAAGGACAAACTCTCAAAGCCGCCTGAAACAAGGAAAACCGGCAGCAAACAGACGACTATTACACAGTTATTTATGTGTTAACTTCCATTTATGTCGATAGTGAAAAACATTGCAATTCAAGACAATCTCTCGGATGCTGAAATTAGTTTAATTTGTCTTGCTAGACATTCGACACCTGATGCCATGTTTTCTAGCGGTGTATTTCCATACCCAAATATAAGCGTATTTTCACATGTCCATCCGTTTTTTTCAGGAAGACAGTATTTACTCATCGGAGTAATTTCTAGCCCTTCGTTTCTGATAGCTGTCATAAGCTTCCTGCCAAATCTCACGCCCTGAAAGGCGGCGGCAAAATGGAGTCCTGCCTCGGCACCCGAGATATTTACACGATCTCCGAAGTGCTGATTTAAGCAAGCAATTAGGTGATTGCGTTTTTTTAAGTAAAGCTTTCTCATCATTCTGATATGCTGCTCAAAATATCCCTCATTGAGAAATCTGGCCAATGTTTTCTGTTCAAGTATAGGCGAATTGATGTCAGAAACATATTTCTCTTCCTTTAGCTGTGCCCGTAGGGCTGAAGGAAGCACCATATATCCAATCCGTAGCGCAGGCATCAGCGTCTTTGAAAAGGTGCCCACATAGATGACGTGTTCAGGGTCTAAGTACTGCATGGACTGAATTGGACTGCCGTCAAAGCGAAACTCACTGTCATAATCATCCTCGACGATGTAGACGTCATTCTTCGTTGCATACCGTATCAGCTCGATTCTGCGTCCGGCAGGAAGGACAACACCCGTCGGGAATTGATGGCTTGGCGTCGTGAAAACAAGCTTTGGCGGAGCATCCGGCAGCTTATTGGTCTGAATACCACACTCATCAAGGGAAATGGCTTTTATCCGAACGTGATTGCTTTCCAAAGTGTGCAAAAGGCCGTAGCTTAAAGGGTTCTCGACCAAAGCATATTCATGCGTGTTTATAAGGTGACACAGGAGATGAAAGGATTGTGCCGCTCCGTTCGTAATCATAATATTCTCCGGTGAGGTGCGCACACCCCTTGCACGGCCTAAATAACAGGAAAGCTGCGTTCGCAGAGAATAATCGCCAAGGGCGTCCTGATAGTCCAATTGAGATGGCTCAATGTCTAATACAGTTTGTTGGTAGATATGTGCCCATTTTTTAATCGGAATCTGTGTTAAGTCAGGGATACCTGCGCGAAAAGAAATCTGAATTTTTGGTGAAGGTTTCCCCTCCTGCGGCTGTGAAGATTGTCCGCCATGTTCATCTATGCGGAACTCCAGACCATCACAAACAAATGTACCAGAACCGTTTCTAGTATAGATGTATCCCTCTGCCATCAACTGCTCATAGCTCTCTATCACAACGTTTCTTGATACATTTAAGAATTTTGCCAGTTCTCTGGAAGATGGCAGCTTTTCACGGGATTGCAGAGAACCCTGAAAAATTGATTCTTTGATGTATTGATAAATTTGATAAGACAAAGGCCTGTCGGAATCCCGCCTAATATTGATATAAAGCACCAAGTCCCTCCTTGAAAGTGGCTCTATAAAAATTTCAAATAAGCGGTCCTTAAGAATACCGCCACTTTCTGATAGATTATAACACATAATCATTCAGGAAAAAGGAGAGAGAACATTGTGAATACATATATTTTTTTAACTACTTCATTAATCATTATTCTAATTCCGGGCACTGGTGTTATTTATACGATTTCAACAGGTATAGTGGAGGGAAGAAGAAAGAGCCTATTTGCAGCTGCTGGCTGCACCTTGGGTATCGTTCCACATTTATTTATAAGCATCGCCTTGTCGTCGTTGCTCATGCAAATGAGCAATACGGTTTTCACTGTAATTCGGTTGAGCGGTGCGGGGTATTTACTATATCTCGGAGCTGGAATGGTTTTTGCCAAAAATAAAATTGATTTTGGGCAAGCGGCTTTAAAGCACAGCGCCGCAGCAATCATTTGGCGTGGGATATTAATCAATTTGCTTAATCCTAAGTTAACGCTGTTTTTCTTCTCATTTTTGCCGCAATATCTCAACTCCGGCAGTAAGAACTATGTGCAGCAAAGCTTTTTATTGGGACTTACATTTATGCTGCTGACACTGATTGTATTCATCTGCTACGGAGTCCTTGCAGGAACAGCGAAAGCCCTTTTTGTCAGTTCGCCCAAACGAGTCGGTATTCTACAAAAGTGCTTGGGGGTTATTTTCATAGGTTTTGCCATAAAGCTTGCGCTGAATCTCTGATAAAATCGATGCTGTGTCTTAGCGTTATATAAATTTGATGACATAACCAATTACCAAGAAGAGAGACGTAACTTGAAATCTTTGGTATAGATAAAATACAAAACAAAAACAGGTTGGTCAATACCAACCTGCTTTTATCCTTATGACCACTCGAGGGTCATTCTTATTGGTGCCGGTGGTCGGACTCGAACCGACACGGTATCGCTACCAACGGATTTTGAGTCCGTCACGTCTGCCAATTCCATCACACCGGCTCAGAGAATTATTCTAGCATACGCAAGGAACCTTTGCAAGCACGAGCGCGTCGTTTTTGGATGCGTTTTTGATACAATTGTGCTACCGCGTACCGCGAACCATTCTGACCACGAGGCGCTGTGCGCGGCGATTGAATCCCACCACATAAAATGATATACTCATCAGGACATCAATCTTCTTTTTCACAAACGCAAATGAAGGGGATAACGAAATGAAGAAGCTCTTTTCAGAGTTTAAGACATTCATCGCAAAAGGCAGCGTGGTCGACCTTGCCGTCGGCGTGATCATCGGTGCCGCGTTTAAAGGCATTGTCGATTCGCTGGTGAGCGATATCATATCTCCGCTGATTGGGCTCATTGCGGGCACGAATTTCTCCGAACTCGCTTGGCAAATCGGCGGCGTTGCGATCAAGTACGGCTCGTTCTTGACCGCAATCCTCAATTTCCTGCTGATGGCAATCGTGCTGTTTTTGCTCATCAAGGCCATCAGCGCGACGCGCGAACTCGGCGGAAAGCTGAAAAAAGGCGAAGTGGCGGTATCCGCCGCGCCGACGGAGAAAACCTGCCCCTATTGCAAGAGCACTATCGCAATCGACGCAACCCGCTGCCCACACTGCACCTCGGAGGTTTAATCAATTGGAAACAAACGAAACGCGCAACCCGGAGACAAACCCGAACAACGACCAGATGGAAAACAAGGCGGATCAACTGCCGCCGGAAGAACTGGACGATCTTCAAAAGAAGGTTCACGACCTTCCGGAAGAAAAATGGAATCTCTATCAATACATCGGCGGCGGGGTCATGGGCCTTGTTTGCGGCTTTTTACTGACCACCGTAAGCGGCTATCCCTCGATTGGGATGTACGGCACCATCGCCGCGGCGCTTCTCGCTCTGTTTGGGCCGAGGATGATTGAAAAGCGGGTCAAGCGCACCGTGCAAAAAGGGCGCATCGCCATGATGATTGCGCTCGGCGTTTGGTTGCTTGGCAACTTGTTGTTTATGCTGCTCAGTGGTGTTCCGATCATTTCGAAAGCCGCTTAAGCAATATGGAGGAGAGCATGGAAGAACGTGAGCCTGTGTTGAGCGGCGTTTCCGGAGGCGATTCTCAATCCGCGCAGAAGCCGCTGGTTTCGATTGTATGCCCCTGCTACAACGAAGAGGCGATGCTGCCGCTGTATTTCGACACGATGCAAACTGTCGTGTTTTCCAACCTGACGGAATACGATTTCGAGCTACTTTTGATCAACGACGGCTCAAAGGATCGAACGCTGCCGATTTTACGCGAGCTTGCGCAAAAAGACACACGGGTTAAATACATCTCTTTTTCGCGCAACTTTGGCAAAGAAGCCGCGATGTACGCGGGACTAAAGCACGCAAAAGGTGAGTTTGTCTGCGTGATGGACTGCGATTTGCAAGATCCGCCGGAGATGATCGCAACGATGCTGGAACGCCTCTCGGCGGACGAGTGCGACTGCGTTGCAACCCGCAGAGTCACGCGAAAAGGCGAACCCAGGATTCGCAGCGCGTTTGCGCGCGCGTTTTATCGAATCATCAACCGCATCTCGGACACGGAGTTTGTCGATGGCGCGCGGGACTTTCGCATGATGCGGCGCTGCGTCGTGGACGCGGTGCTGGAGCTTCCGGAATATCATCGCTTCTCCAAAGGCATCTTCATGTGGGTCGGGTTCGACACGGTCTGGCTCGAATATGAAAACATCGAGCGAGCGGCGGGCGAGACCAAGTGGTCGTTTTGGAAGCTGATGCGCTATGCCATTGAAGGGATCGTTTCGTTTTCGACCGCGCCGCTGCAACTCGCAACCGCGGTTGGCAGCGTAATCTCCGTAATTTCTCTGTTGTACATGATCGTCCGCGTCATCATCGCGATGATTTGGGGCAACCCGGTCGCGGGCTATCCTTCGCTGCTGGCGATCATGCTCACGCTCGGCGGTTTTGTGCTCCTTGCGCTTGGCATCATCGGCGAATATGTTGCGCGCACCTATATGCAGGTGAAGCAACGCCCGATCTATATTCAAAAAGAAACCAATATTAAAAAATAAACATCTATCATAGCGAAAAACAGGACGGGGGATTGCCTCCGTCCTGTTTTCATTAAAATCCGTTAGTTTCCCGGTGATATCCCAGCCAGTACACCACATGATCCGAAAGTACTAATCCAAGCTTCTGTTGCAGCCGGATCGATGCGTTGTTGACGATCGCAACCTGACAAAACGGAACGCGTCCCTGTGAGAGCAGGTGATTGATCAGGCGTGCCTCCAACGCATAGGCAAGGCCGAGCCTGCGATATTCCGGCAAGATTTTGAGTAGTCCCATCGAGCGTTCTTCATGGGTGCCGACAAATCCCGCGATTTCGCCATTCAGAAACACGCCGAACATATCCGCCTCGATTCGCTCGCGAATATAGCGGACGTCTTCCACCATGTGGTAATGCGCGTG
>JAQVML010000061.1 GCA_028703645.1 Eubacteriales bacterium | reverse complement strand
CCGAGGAGAAGCAACACGCCCGCCGTCGAGAGCAAAAAGATGCGGTTGAGAAGCTTTTTATCCAATGGTGATTGTTTGTTTCCTTTCGCCGCGCGCGCTCATTGCATGAGCCTCATGCTCGTCAGCCGATCTTGAGATACGCCAAGGAGCAATAGCCCTTCGTTCCCTGATAATCGACATAGCACCAGCCGTTTACAGTGGAATAGATCGTAACCGTAGATCCCTTCGGCATCACGAGCAATATCCTGGAACCGGAGGCGGACGAAGCCTGCGCGCGAAGATTGAGGTTGCCGGTCACTACCCCGATGGTGGTATCCGACTTGACCGCGCTGACAAGCGTCACATATTTTGTGAGCGTGTAACCGGTGAGTTTCGCGGATGGCACCTCGATTTGATACCAGCCGCCAAAGGAGCCGATGACCTTCACGCTCGTGTTGCGCGCGAGTTTGCCGAGGCTCTTATAGCGCGTGTCCGGCCCGGTGCGAAGAATCACGCCGGATGCATTGATATAGCCCGCGCTGGAGGAGGTACCCGAGCTGCTCGTGTTCAGCAGCTGGACCAGATTGATGTATTTTGCGTAGATATAGCCGTCAAGTCCGGTCGCGCTCACGCGAACGCGATACCACGAACCGACTTTTTCATAGATATCGACGGTCGTGTTCTTGACCAGCCTACCATAGCTCTTTGTAGACGTGCTCGCTCCCGCGCGGATATTGACTCCGGTTGCGTTGAGCCTGCCCGCCGCGACAAAGCTCGGCGGCAGCGTCGGCGTCGGAATCGGCGTTGGCGTCGGCGGCGTTGTTGGCGTCGCGGTCGGCGTCGGGGTTAATCCATCGTTCGCCGCGGTTGGCACAGGTGTTGCCGCGCTCTGCGTCGGGGTCGCGGTCGCAGTCGTACCGCTCGCCACGGACTGGGTGATGATGACGTAATCCTTGCTGATAAAGCCGTCCTGTCCCGTCGTCATGGCTTTGATCTTATACCAGCCGTCAACCATGCCGTAGATGCCAAGCATCGTGTCCTGCGAGAGCTTGCCGACCGTGGAATAGCTTGTTGCGGGGCCGGTGCGGAAATTGACCGCGCTGGCGGAGACCTTGCCCTGCGCAATCAGCGAAGACCCGGTCAGCGTGACGTAATCGTAACGAATATAGCCCGTGTTGCCGTTGGGCGTAGAGACGTAATACCACGACCCCGTCATGCCAAGCAGCGTAACCTGCGTGTCTTTGGTGAGCGCTTCCACCACGCTGCCGCTGGTCGAGGCTTTTGAGCGCACATTGACCGTGCTGCCGCTGACAACGCCGCTTGAGGCGGTGGTCTGCGCCGAGCCGGGCTGCGTGGTTCCAATCGTTTCGGGGAACACATAGGCCATGGTGCCCAGAGTCGCGCCCGGATAGTAGAACGCGAGGATATCGCGATACGTCTTCCCAATGTTTGCCATGTACTGCGCGCCGCGCTGGCTCATGCCAACGCCGTGGCCATAACGCGCGTGATAGAGATTCCAGCCGCCCTCCGTCGGCGCGGCGTAGTAAATCTTGAGTATTTCGGATTTATAAAGTCCCGCCGCGACCATCTCGTCAAACGTGAACGTCACGCTGACCTGGCTCGTCTTGACCGTCTCGATCGCAGGAGTTGGCGAAGGCGTCGGATCAAACGGCGCGGTCGGGGACGGCGTCGGCTCAAATGTCGGCGTTGGACTCGGGGTTGGTTCCATCGTCGGGGTCGGGCTTGGCGTTACACCCTCCGGCAGCGGCGTGGGCGAAGGCGTAGGCGTCATGTCGGGCGGCGTCTCGCTCGGGGTCGGCGACGGGGAAACAGTCGGGGTTGGGCTCGGCGTCGGTTCAAATGTTGGCGTGGGCGAAGGCGTCGGCTCAAACGTCGGTGTTGGCGAAGGAATCAAAGATGGCAGCATATTCGCGCGCACGGTCGCCGTCACGGTCACGTTCAGATTGTTCAGATCGTCCGGATAGCCCGCCGTCCCCGAAGAAGTCACGCTGTCGATCGACTCTACGCCGCTAAACGTATAATCCTTTGGAATGACATTGCGCTCTGCGACTGCCGCCATCAAGCGGGAATCCAGAAACGAAAACGCCGCGGTTCCCATGTCCTTATCGCTGTAAATATTCGATATAAACACCTTTTCAACGGGTGTTGAGGGGTTTTGCAGATCGTAAGGATCGGCTCCGTAGTTATACGCGCCGTCGTAGATCGGACTCGTCCAGCGATCGGAAGGGAGAATCATCCAGCCGCCATTGCTCGCGGCATAGTAGCAATAGAGCGGCACATTGTTGTAATACAGCACATCGCTCATGGTCGCGTCCACGGCGGCAATGACATTCTGGCTCGTCGGATCATATCCTTTATAGACCTGATTATCCGATGTATCGAGGATATCGTACACGCCGCTGTCGCGAATCTTCAAAAGCGCATAGCCCTTTGCCGCCAGCGCCTGCGCCTTGAGCGCCTCCACGGGGAAATTGTTGCTCATCTCGTAGCCGACGACCCCGTAGAGATAATGCGACATCGGCACGCGGTTGACCACCGTGAGTACGCCGTTGCTTGCGCTGATTTGCAGGTTGCCGAGATAGTTGCGCGTGCCGGCAGCGGTCTTCATCGTAAGATACCCCGCGTCGCGCGAAAGATTTGTGCGCTCGATGATTGCGCTGTTGCCGGAGAAAAGCTGACCTTCTACCGAGTGGCTGACGACGATCGAACTGCCGCTGGCGGAGAGGGTCAGCGTGCCGTCGGTAAAGGTACGCTGCGTCTGCGCGAGCGTATAAGTCCCCTTGACGGGGATGGACATGGAAGATACGCCTTGCGTGGAGAGCAAAACGCGCACGAACTGCACGCCGGAATCCGCGGGTGCGGAAGAAAGCGGAACGGCGAGAAGCAGAAACCCCAGTGCGAGCACGAAGGCAATCCCTCTGCGAGAACGGATCGGTCGTTTCTTCATAAGCCCCCCGAAAAGAAAATTGAGAGAACGGATATGTAACACACGCCCGTATCGTGATTGTATCGGATTTTTAATAGGAATTACATCTGTTTGTTTGATTTTTCTCGGATTGTTCACTTTACTGAAACAGCGCGGCTACACACGCGCAATATCTTTTGCTCACGCTCGAGCGCCAAACTCGCTAGATGCTCTCGCAAACGCGCGAAAATGCGACATCGCTGAGTTTCTTTGCGGCGTCCTCCGCCTGCGCTTGATCCGCAAATAGGCCGAAGACCGCGCTGCCGCTGCCGCTCATGCAGGCGGCCTTTGCGCCGAGCGAGAGCATATCCGCCTTGATGCGTCCGATCACGGGCACGAGCTCGATTGCGGGCTCTTCCAGCGCATTATACAGAAGCGGGCAAAGCGCATCCAGATCGCCTTGCGAAAGCGCCGAGAGCGCCGCGGTCGTCTCCGGCATTTTACGCGGAAGCTTAAGAAGCGAAAAGAGTTTTTTGGTGGAGACACCCTCGGCGGGCTTTGCAACGACGAAATGCAGCTTCATGCCGCGCACAGGCGTGAGCACTTCGCCGATGCCCTCCGCCCGCTGGGTGCCGCCCTTGAGGCAAAAGGGTACATCCGCGCCGACCTTTGCCGCGAGCTCCACCAGCGTTTTTTCGTCCACCTCGCCAAAGAGTTCCTGCAGGGCGTTCAGCGTTGCCGCAGCGTCCGCGCTGCCGCCGCCAAGCCCCGCCTCGGCGGGAATGCGCTTGATCACGCGGATGTGCGCGCTCCTGCCTGTCAGCGCGCGGTAAAGCTCCGCCGCGCGGCGAATCGTGTTGTCATACGGCAGCATCATGCCGGTGCCGGTCACCAGGATATCCCGTGCGCGCTCCACCGTAACGGTATCGAACAAATCGATGGTCTGCATGATGGAATCCAGCGCGTGGTAACCATCCGCGCGCTTATACAGCACGCCGAGTGTCAGATTGAGCTTTGCGTATGCGCGTTTTGTCGTTCGATCCATATTGTTGTACCCGACGAAATCCATCGCCCTTTTTTCACATTTTTTCAGAATCAGTATACCAAATACGCACACGATACACCAGTTGAAGCGAATTCTCACAGGTCTTGATCACTGTCGCTTTCTTACGCCTTGTGCTATACTAGATGTGCTTTATTTAACAGTAGTTGATACACGATGTTGTTTCCACCGCTCTGTGGCGGTTGAGAATAGAGGAGATTTTCATATGTTGTTTTCACCGTTATGCAGCGGGTCTTCCGGCAACTCCTCCTATCTGGAGGCGGGCGGCGTTCGTTTGCTTGTAGACGCGGGCGTCACCGCCAAGCGTCTGCGCGAAATGATGGAGATGATCGACCTGACCCCGGAGGGTTTGGACGCGATTCTGATTACGCACGAGCACAGCGATCACGTCTCCGGCATCGGCGTGCTCTCGCGCAGATATGATATTCCCGTGTATGCCGTTGCGGAATGCTGGGAGCACATGCCGAACAGCATCGGCGAAATTACGACCAAAAACATCCGCGTGTTTGAGCCGGATCGTGATTTTTACCTCAAGCAGCTCTGTGTGCATCCCTTTTCCACGCCGCACGACGCGGCGCACGCGGTGGGATACACGTTTGTACACGACGGAAAGAAGCTCTCCATCATGACGGACATCGGACATGTCTCCAATCGCATGATCGACGCGGTCGCCGATTCCGACCTGATTTTGCTGGAAGCCAATCACGACGTGGACATGCTCAAGGCGGGCAGCTATCCCTATCCGCTCAAGATGCGCATTCTCTCCTCCCACGGGCACCTTTGCAACGAGGACGCGGGGCTTGTGCTGCAAAAGCTGCATGATCGCGGGGTGAAAAACGCGATATTAGGCCACCTCTCCGAGGAAAACAACACGCCGGAGCTCGCGCTGGTCACCGTGCAATCCCTGTTGGAGAGCGCGGGCCTTTTAGACAGCATGTTTGTCACCGTCGCCAATCGTTTCCGCCCCTGCGGGTTGTTTGAGCTGTAACGTTATATCGTTTCGGCTGTTTTTGAGCGAACAGCGATACTCGTTTTTGATCGATATTTTAATCGTATGGAATCAAAATAATGCAGCTTATGGTTCAATGATTGTATCGAAATCATAGCATGAATGGGTGATAACATGTTTTCTGATCAAAGAAGCAAGAGAATTGTTTTCGTATCGCATTGCATTCTCAATCAAAATTCGATTTCAGACGGTACGGCAGATTACCCGGGAACCAACGCGAGTGTTTTAAAACTGCTGATGGAATCCAACGTGGGGATCATTCAACTACCGTGTCCCGAATTGCTCTGTTTGGGATTAGACAGAGGCGATATTTGCGGTGGAGAACGAGACGTCGTTGTGGAGAACACAAGAATTCGACATCAGTTGGAGAATGAGCGTTCTCGCGAAACCCTGCATCGCTTAGTTGATCAAATCCTGTTTCAAATCCAGGAATACATCAAAAACGGATTTACGATAGTAGGCCTCGTCGGGATCAACCGCTCTCCAAGCTGCGGAATTGAAACAACTTCAAAAAACGATCAAGAGGTCTGCGGCGAGGGCGTTTTTATTGAAGTATTGAAGAACGAGCTTGCAAGAAACGGCATCCAAATCGATATGGTTGGCATAAAAGCACTGGAACCAAACGAAGCTACCCTGTCGATCCAAAGAATGCTGCACCAATCGTAATGCGTAATATTTCGTGAAGGTTACCGGCTTACATGAAGATCAAGATCGCCTGCGTGGGAAAAGTGAAGGATTCGTTCTATCGGGAGGCCGTGGCGGAGTACGCAAAGCGGCTCTCGCGCTTTTGCGCGCTGGAGATTGCGGAAGTAAACGATGAAAAAGCGCCGGAGACGCTCTCCCTCGCAGAAGAAGCGCAGGTGATGGAGCGCGAAGGCGAAAAACTACTGAGCCGCATCCTGCCAGGCGAATTCGTCGTGTGTCTCACCATCGACGGCAAGCGCTTCTCCTCCGACGCGTTCGCGAGCACGCTGCAATCTACCATCGACCGCTCGATCTCCTGCATCACATTTGTCATCGGCGGTTCGCTGGGACTCAGTCCCGCGGTTACCGATCGCGCGGATCTGAAACTCTCTCTTTCCGATATGACCCTGCCGCACGGACTCTGCCGCGTGGTGTTGCTGGAGCAGGTCTACCGCGCGTTTAAAATCAATGCGCACGAGCCGTATCATAAGTAATCTGGACGTACATTTTGATACACCTTAAAATAGTTTTCATTGCTGTCACAAGTATTACAGTTTAAAGTATTTGACATCGTCCGTCAGGCAATATATTATAGAAATATAATTAAATAGCTGAATCTTTCGCAATCAGCGCGAAGGAACGGGAGAACCAATTATTGGGGTGAATCCGGTGGCAACATCGGTAGGACAGCTTTTCGTCCGAATCCGTCAGCTAATCTCGTAAGCGTAGAAAGCATGTGTTTTTCCACGTCTATTTTCCATTGGAAAACCGATTTTGTTTCTTTTTGCGCTTGCGATTTTTCGCGGGCGCATGTTTTTTTACATGCTTCTACCAGCCCGCGCATCATCAGACCCGGAGATCGACCAACAGAAAGGAGATGCGCAATATGATACAAGTAGCCGTCTGCGGCGTCGGGCGCACAGGGAGCGAAGTGCTCCGCGCGGTACTCGACAGCGATCAAATGCAGTTGACTGCCGCGTTTTGCAGAGCGGGCAGCGAGAAAGCCGGACGGGACGTGGGAGCATACATCAACCGAAACGACACGGGAATTCTCATCCGCGAAATATCGGGCATCGAACAAGCCCTCAGCGAGATACACACCGATGTGGTGATCGATTTTTCCAACCCCGCCAACGCGCGCGCAATTCTGCGCGCTTGCAAAAAAAGCCGCACAAACGCCGTGCTCTGCACCACCGGCTTTACAGAAGCGGAGATGCTCTGGATGACGGATTTTGCGCTGCATAATAAGCTCGGCGTGGTGTTCGCGCCAAACGTTACCCTCGGCGTCAATGTTCTGCTCGCGGCGCTCAAGCTCGTCGCGCGCGCGCTGCCGTCGTTTGACTATCACATCACGGAGACGCATCACAGCAAAAAATACGACATCCCCTCCGGCACGGCAAAGAAGCTCGCCGCGGCGCTGCTGGAAGAGCTGCCCGCGGGTGCGGAGGTTCCGATCGACGCCGTCCGTGCGGGCGGATA
>JAQVML010000060.1 GCA_028703645.1 Eubacteriales bacterium | reverse complement strand
TCCTCTGCGCCTCCCGGCAAACGCCCTGCGCCAGCACGCGATCGCGATTTTTCTTTGCGGACGCAAACTCCGCCATCACGCTCGCTTTCTGCTCTTCGTCATCCAGCAACAGCGAACAATAGATGGAGTCCGTTCCGTCGGTCAGCGAAACATCCAGCGGAAAGCTCACCGCATCCTTACGGCGTTTGTTCTTAAAAGAGTTACGCTCATTAATCGAAACGACCGTGCCTTCGATGATGCATTTGTCCTTGCCGCTCTTGATTGCGCGAATCGGCGTGGATTTCCCGCTCGGAACAAACCCGCCGTAGATTGACCGCTTGCCGGAAGGAGCCGTCTGCGGGGAGGCGGCGGCTCCTGCGGGCGCGCTCTTTTGCTGCGCCGCGAACTGCTCAGCTTCCTCCTGCGTTTCCAGTTCCTGATAATACTCTTCGCTGAGCCAAACGACGCGCACGCGCGTTCCGCCGAGTCTTTCCACGAGTGCATCCGTCAATGCCTGCGATTGTTCGATAGCCGGTTCCCGTTTGCAGCGAAAAAAGACCGTCAGCAGATTTTGCTCACGGCTGAGAACGACGTTTTCGAGCTGTATGGATTCATCGTGTATGCCAACGCGGTCCAGCGTGGCAAATAGCTCCTCTTGCAACTCTTCCCATCCTCCGGTGCGACGAACTCAATTTGTGTTCTTATTCTCTCTGTTGTGCGGTCAGCATTTCGCTCGCGCGGGCAATCAATTGCTCCACGACGTCCTCTGCCAGACCGTGATACACTTTTTCGCCTTTTTCAAACAGAATTCCGTTTCCGTCGCCAAACGCAATGCCGATGTCCGCATCTCGCGCTTCGCCGGGCCCGTTGACCGCGCATCCCATCACGGCGACCTTGAGATAGCCCTGTTTGTGCGGCAGGCGACTGTTGACCAGCTCCACCATGTGCATGACGTCCACACGCGTTCTGCCGCAGGTCGGGCAACTCACGATCTCGACATCATCTCGCCGTAGGCCGACCGCGCGGAGAATCTTTAAGCCAACTTCCACCTCTTTGACGGGATCGTCCGTCAGCGAAACGCGAATCGTGTCCCCGATTCCATCCAGTAGCAGCGACCCGATTCCCGCGGCGGACTTGATGATGCCGCTCGCGACGTCGCCTGTCTCCGTGACCCCTACATGCAGCGGATAGTCCACACGCTTACTGATCGCGCGATAGGCGTCCACCGTGTCGCGCACGTTGGATGCTTTCAACGAGAGTACGATATCGGTAAAGCCCTCTTTTTCGAGCAGAACAACATGCTTGAGCGCGCTCTCGATCATCGCTTCCGTGGTCGGCCCGCCGTATTTCTGACGCAGCATGGGTTCGATCGAGCCCGCGTTCACGCCGATGCGAATCGGCGTATGGTGCGCTTTTGCGCAGTCGACGACCGCGCGCACGCGTTCCTCGCTGCCGATGTTGCCGGGATTGAAACGGAGCTTGTCCGCGCCGTTTTCCATTGCAGCAATGGCGAGGCGATAGTCAAAGTGGATATCCGCCACAATCGGAATCCGAATTCGGCTTTTGATCTTCGCGAGCGCTTTTGCGCAATTCAAATCATAGACGGAAGAGCGCACGATCTCGCAACCAGCTTGCGTCAGCGCCTCTATCTGCGCAACCGTGGCCTCTACATCCCGCGTGTCGGTATTTGTCATGGATTGCACCGAAACCGGTGCACCTCCACCGACGGGTACCCCGCCGACGAGGACTTGTTTGGTTTGATTGGACACGTTACCCTCTATCAACTCTGTTATTCTTATTAGTTGAATGTACCATTCATCAGGTTCGAAACATCGTTAAACGTCATGAAGATGATCAATCCAAAGAGCAACAGCAGCCCGATGAAATGGATCATGCCTTCTTTTTCCTGTGGAATCGGCTTTCCGCGAACGACTTCCAGCAGCATAAACACAAATCTTCCGCCATCCATCGCGGGAATCGGCAACAGGTTCATAATGCCCAAGCTCGCGCTGATGAGCACGAGTTGCCGCAGAACGGTCTCCCCACTGGAACGAACCGCTTCGCTGATGATCGCAACGATTGCGACAGGGCCCGCCGCGTCGGAGCTGCTTGCGTTGCCTTGCAGCGCTCTGCCGATAAAGCGAACCGTCTCAACAAGCGTTGCCGACACATAATTGACCGAACGCAGCGCACTCTGGCCAACGCTAAAGCTCTCTCTGGTGGTGGTGATGGTGACACCGATCTTGTTTTTGCCCAGCGCATCATTATAGATGTTCTTCAGTTGCAGTGTCTGTTCCACTCCGTCACGCTTGACCGTCATGGTCGTATCGTTGGTTTTTACCGCGAGCACCATATCGACGGTTTGAAAATAGAATCGCACCGGTTTGTCATCGATTTTCAATATGACATCTCCGGGCAGCACCCCCGCGACAGCGGCGGGTGTATCCGTGTCGACGGAATAGATTGCGGGAACAAAGTCGCCAAAAGCGGTCAGCGTCACAAACGCGAGCAGAATCGCGAAAACGAGGTTGGTAATCGGCCCCGCTAGAACAACGATGATCCGCTTCCAAACCTTTTGTGCGTTAAAGCTCCGTTCGTTGGCGGCTTCTTCATCCTCGCCTTCAAAGCGACACATGCCGCCGATCGGAAACGCGCGCAGATTAAACTCTGTTCCGTGTTTGTCCTTCTTTTTTAGGAGCTTCGGCCCCATGCCGATGGAAAATTCCAATATCGAAAAACCGAGCGCGCGTCCCGCCAGATAATGCCCCATCTCGTGAATCATCACAAGCAGGGACAGCAGCACCAACGCCGCGAAGATGGAGATTGCCGTGTTCAATACCGGTTCCGCCTTTCCTGACTGACGCGCTCAACCATTTGGGTTGCAACCTCGCGCGCGAGCCGATCCTCTTGCATGATCTCTTCCAGCGTATCGAGCGCCTTTGGAGTATGCTGATTTAGAGTATAGTCTACGACTCGCTCAATGTCCAGAAAGCCGATCGTCCCGCTACAAAATGCTTCCACCGCCGCCTCATTTGCGCCATTATAAACAAGCGGGCAGGAAAGCCCCGCTTTCAGCGCTTCATACGCCATCTTGAGCGATAAAAACCGCTCCAAATCCGGCTTGTGAAACGTAAGCGGCTGTTCCTGATACAGCGAAAGCTGCGCGCAGGAGGACGCGATTCGTTCCGGGTACGTGATCGCATATTGAATCGGCAGTCGCATGTCGGGCTTACTCATATTCGCCATGCAGGTGCCGTCGCGATAGCTCACCATGGAATGTACGATGGATTGCGGATGGATCACAACGTCGATCTGCTCCGCCGGAAGGTCAAACAGATAGGCCGCTTCGATCACTTCGAGTCCTTTATTAAAAAGCGTTGCGGAGTCGATCGTGATCTTTTTTCCCATATTCCAGGTCGGGTGCGCAAGCGCCTGCTCCGGCGTAATGCTGTTCAGTTCCTCGCGCGGCATGCGCCAAAACGGGCCGCCGGACGCGGTTAAAATCAGCCTGTCGACTTCTTTCTTTTTCCCATTTTGCAGGCATTGAAAGATTGCGCTTTGTTCACTGTCCACGGGCAAAATCTCGCCCGAATATTCCGCGAGCACGTGGTCGATCAGGCGCTTCCCGCAAACGATGCTCTCCTTGTTAGCGAGGGCGACGCGTTTGCCCGCCTTGAGCGATTCAATCAGCGGCGCAAGCGCGGAAAAGCCGCTGACGCCGTTGACGACGACGTCCGCTTCCTGCATGGCGGCGAGCTTACTCGTTGCACCGGCGCCGAGAATCACTTCCGTGCCCTCGGGCAGCAACGTTGTGTCAAACGCCGTTTCGCAGGCAACCACGCGCGGCCTAAACCGGTTTGTTTGTTCAATGAGTGTATCGATACCGCTTCTTGCCGCAATGCCAAAGAGCGCCATCTCTTCCGGATGGGAAGCGATGACGTCAAGAGATTGCCTGCCGATTGAGCCGGTACATCCCAGCACTGAGATTTGTTTTATCATCATTTACCGTATGCGCAGTGATTCCACCGCGCTGTCTTTCAGAATGCGGCGAACTTTTGCATGAATAAAAACACGCAAAGTACGACCGGAGTACAGAACATAATGCTGTCGATGCGGTCGATGATACCGCCGTGACCCGGAAACACGCTGGAAAAATCTTTCACGCCCGCCCAGCGCTTTAGTAGCGACGCAAACAGATCGCCAAACTGCGAGAACAGCCCGCATCCAAGGCCGAGCAGCACCAGAACCGTCATGTTGATATTTGCGCCCCATAGATGCTGGAGATGATACATGGCAAAGCCAAACGCGGTTCCGCCGATGAGCGCAAAGACCGCGCCTTCTACCGTCTTTTTCGGGCTGATGGTCGGGCAGAGTTTGTGTTTACCGAGGAAGGTGCCGCCAAAGTAGGCAAACGTATCCGCGCATTCCGGCGCGGCGTATGCCATGCCTGCGGCAACGAGCGCAATCGGTCTGCCAAAGCTATAATACACAAGCAGCATACACATTAAAAACAGCGTTGGATAATTGAGTATGAACAAGGACGGAATGATATCATTTGTGGTATGCCGCTTGGTGAACAGCGACCAGATTATCGTGGTCATCACGCTCGCCATATAGAGCACGAACATGGGCAGCATCCCAAGGTAAAAATAGACAAACGGGTACGCAATTGCGAACACATATGCCGGAATCAGAATCGGATCATAGCTCTTTTTGCGAAACGTCTGCCCCATCTCGTAGATGGCCGCCAGCGAAAACAGCGCGAGTACGCTCAACAGCAGAAACCCGCCAACAAAGAGCACAAGAATCAGCAGGAGAACCAGCAAGACGCCAACGATAATCCTCGTCTTCATGCATTCTCCTCCAATCCGCCAAATCTGCGGGAGCGGCTTTGATACGCGCGCAGCGCGACAAGATACGCCTCGTCGGAAAAATCAGGCCAATACTCTTCGGGGAACAAAAACTCCGCATAGGAGATTTGATAGAGCAAAAAATTTGAAATACGCTGCTCTCCGCTCGTGCGAATGAGCAGATCCACATCCGGTTGACCGGACGTATAGAAGTTACTCTCCAGCATTTGCGCCGTGATCTCGCTCTTTCCTTGCGCAAGCGCCTGCTGCATCGCGAGGTTTGCCGCACGCAAAATCTCCGCGTGGCTACCGTAGTTGAGCGCGATATTCAGGTTCAGACCATCGTTGCTTTCCGTTCGCTTCATCGCCCGCTCAATGACCGCGCGAACCGTGGGAGCGAATCCTTCATAAGCGCCGATGATGCGAATGCGAACATTGTTGGCAAGCAGCTCGTCGATCTCTTTTGTGAAGTATTCGATCAGGAGCGCCATCAGCGTGCCGACTTCGTCCGAAGGACGTTTCCAGTTTTCGGTTGAAAACGCATAGAGCGTCAGCGAAGTAATGCCCAGATCGGAGGACATACGAATGATCCCGCGCAGTCGATCCACGCCCGCGCGATGTCCCGCACTGCGCGGAAGCTTTTTCGCCTTCGCCCAGCGTCCGTTTCCGTCCATAATGACCGCTACATGTTTGGGCAGCGCCTCTTTGACGAGACCAAACGCGCGGATTTCTTCTTCGCTGTATTTTGCCATATACCCCCGTTACAGATCGAGGTGCAGCGCGAAAGCACCCTGCACCTCTAAATCCATTCAAACTATCCAGATTATTTCTCGTTGATCGAGTGAGGCGGTTGCGTGTCTTCCTGCAGCGGTTCTGTGCGAAACAGCGCATAGAGCAGAGACAAGCTTCCGTCTGTATTCGTCCTTTGCCGAACGATGCGCGCGTCCATCCCGCCTTCTACGCCTTTTTTACTACGCGTTTCTTCAGCAGAAAAAACGATTCCGGCATTGGAGAGCAGTTCCGTTGCTCGATCCAGCGGTAATCCAATGAGATTCATCAAACGGCGAGAATTTCCTTTTCCTTGGCGGCAAGTACGCTGTCGATCTCTTTGATCAGATCGTCCGTGAGCTTTTGCACCTTATCGTCAAGAGATTTACGATCGTCTTCCGTGATGAGTTTGTCTTTTTCTTCCTTCTTGATCTGCTCGTTCGCGTCGCGACGAATGGCGCGAATTGCAACCTTGCTCTCTTCGCCTTTTTTCTTGACGACCTTCACAAGCTCTTTTCTGCGCTCTTCGTTAAGCTCCGGAAAGATCAGGCGAATCACTTTTCCATCGTTGGACGGATTGATGCCAAGATCAGATTTTTGAATTGCTTTCTCTACCGCGGGAATCGCTTTGTTATCCCAAACGGAGATCAAAAGCATGCGCGGTTCCGGCGTGGAGACGTTACCGAGCTGCGGAATCGGCGTCGGCGTTCCGTAATAGTCCACCAGGATGCGGTCGAGCAGCTGCGCGTTGGCGCGGCCTGCGCGAAGGCCGCCGAGCTCTGTCTTGAGCACGGCAATGGTCTTATTCATCCGTTCTTTCGTGCTGTCTAAAATATCACTTGCCATGATCCAATCCTCCTGTATGTCTTTTATTCTACTATAGTTGATGCCATTGATTCAAGCCCGATCTTGCCGGTTCAATTTATCCCAAAAAGCGAAATCGCCTCGCGATTTAGGGGAATTGACGCATCGCAAGGCGAAATCTTTCATTTATTACTCTTTTTCGACGATATGCGTTCCGATCGATTCGTCCTCGAAAATTTGCTCGATTTGATCCAGCGCAAAGGCCCAAATCGGAATTTTCTGTTCTTTACAGAGCGTAATCGCGGTCAGGTCGGTCGCGCGGAGATTCTCCGCAACGACGCGGTCGTAGCTGATGCGGCTGTAACGAATCGCGTTCGGGTCAAGCTTCGGGTCCGCGGAATAGATCGCGTCTATGTTCTTGGCGAGCAGCAGCGCGTCAGCGCCAATCTCCGCCGCGCGGAGAGCCGCCGCCGTGTCCGTCGAGAAAAAGGGGCATCCGCTGCCGCAGGCAAAGATCACGACCTTGCCCTCTTCCAGCGCTTGCTTTGCGCCTCTTGCGGTAAATGATTCGCAAAAGCGGTCCATCTCCACCGCAGACTGCACCACACAAGGCACTCCGGCGGATTCCAGCGCGTCCTGCAGCGCGAGAGCGTTGATTGCAGTTGCGAGCATTCCCATATGATCCGCGCGATTGCGCTCCATCCCTTCGGCGCTTCTGCCGCGCATGATGTTACCGCCGCCGACGACGATGCCGATCTGAACGCCTTTTTGCCGAACCGCTTTT
>JAQVML010000059.1 GCA_028703645.1 Eubacteriales bacterium | reverse complement strand
AAAACAATACCAGTCAAGAGGTGTGCTTGAAAGGCTGGTATCTGTCGGATTCGCTTTCGGAACGGAAGCGCTGGCAGTTTCCGGATGTAAACATACCGGCGAGCGGCTATCTCGTAGTCGATGCAAAAAATGGAGCGGTCGCAGATTCCCTTACGACGGCTTCTTTTTCTATTGCGGCGGGGGAGACGATCTACCTCTCCGATCCCAACGGCTGCCGTGTGGACTCGCTTGAAACCGGCGCCGTTCGTGCGGGCGGCTCGGCAGGACGGCTGACGAGCGCGAATTCCGAGCGTGTGTTTTATGCCAATCCTACGCCCGGTGAAGCAAACGGAAACAATTACGTCAAGGGATATGCACCCAAACCGTATTTTTCGGACGACACCTTGCGGCATACGGAAGCATTTCAGCTAACGATTCGCTGCTCCGATCCTTCCGCCGATATTCGGTACACGACGGACGGATCTACGCCGACCGAGCAGTCGACGCGCTATCAGGGCCCGATTTCGATCGACAGCAACACCGTGATTCGCGCCGCGTCTTTTCAAAGCGGACTTTTAAGAAGCGATGTTGAGACGCAGACGTATCTGTTCCATGTTTCACATACGCTCCCGATTCTCTGCCTGACGACGGAACCGGGAAACTTGATCGGCCCGGACAGTGTTCAGGCGAATGCAAATCTATTTAACGATCTTTGGGAGCGCGCTGCGGTGATTGAGTATCAATCCGATGAGGATAGATTCACCGTGAACTGCGGGTTTCGACTGCATGGCAACATGACCCGCCAGACCAACGGGTATGGCAAGCCCTCCATGAAACTCTGCTTCCGCTCGTGTTACGGAAACGATGTGCTCAACTATCCGCTGTTTGAGGACGGCAGAACGACCATATTTCATAATCTTTTGCTTCGCAATGGAAGCGACATGCGCTTGGCGGTCATTCGCGACGAACTGTTTACCAACATTGCGTATCGAACCTCGCCCTCGCTCTGCGTGATGGCGGCACAGTATGTTGCCACGTATTTTAACGGCGAATATATGGGGCTCTATGCGCTGAAGGAAGCGATCGGTTCCGGCTATTTTGCGGAGCATTTCGGCGTATCGGAGGACAGCGTGGAAATGCACCGGCCATACCGGGAGGAGAACAAAGAGTTTACTTCTTTGATGCGTTATGCCAAAGAGCATGATTTGACGCAGGAGGAATACTATCGTTATGTAGAAAACCAGATTGATTTTTCGAGTATGATTGACTGGATGATCTACGAGGCATATTCCGCGAATCGTGATCTTGGAATGAATGTTCGGTATTATCGCAGCATGGAAGGCGACGGCAAGTGGCATTACGCGCTGTTTGATTTGGATCTGAGCATGAATAGCGACGCAAGCTTTGATGCTTTGCTGACGGGCGCTTGGGATATCATACCGCGCAAGCTGATCAAGAACCCGACGTTTCAAGATTTGTTTTTAAAGCGGCTTGCGTATTTGCTGCAGCATGATCTGTCTCAGGAATCGGTGCTTGCGGAATTTGACAAGTTGACGGGTCAAATCGAGGAAGAAATGGTGCTCGAACGCGCGCGTTGGCCGAAGGATCTCCACAAAGAGTGGAACGACTACGCGCAAGACTACAAAAAACAGATTTTAAAGGATCGCGCGGGTCAGCTCAAGCAGAGCATAGCGGACTATATGGGCAGACCGCTTTCTGAAATCGAAGCGTATTTTACACAGGACTAACGAATCGGTTTCCGTATTGAGAAAAGAACGGATCGCTGTGATGGGGCTATCTTTTTTACGGGATTCGTGTATCATGAATACGGGTTCCCGCCCGATTGCGGGAACGAAGCAAATAACAGACAGCAAACGAACGAGTATTACGGTTTTAAAGATATGGAAGATTTATTTCAAAAACAAATCGATGAAAACGCACCGCTGGCGGATCGCATGCGCCCGCGTACGCTCGATGAATTCATCGGGCAAACGCATATCGTAGGCGAAGGCAAGCTACTTCGCCGCGCAATCTTGACCGACCGGCTGCAATCGTCCATCTTTTTCGGCCCGCCCGGTACGGGCAAGACCACGCTCGCAGCTATCGTCGCAAACGCGACCGGCGGCGCGTTTGTCAAGCTCAACGCCGTCACGGCGGGGGTCAAGGAACTCCGCGCAATCGTGGACGAAGCGGAGCAGAGGCTAAGGCTCTATCGCCAGCCGACCTATCTGCTGCTGGACGAGTGCCACCGCTGGAACAAGACCCAGAGCGATTCGCTTCTGCCCGCGCTGGAAAAAGGCGTGATCCGCTTTATCGGCTCGACGACGGAGAACCCGATGATCGCCATGACGAGCGCGATCGTGTCACGCTGCCGCGTGTTTCAGTTTTATCCGCTGACGAACGAGGACGTTGAGCAGGCGATTTCGCATGCGCTCAAGGACGAAGAGCGGGGCTTTGGAAAACTGCCGGTCATGTTGGAGGAAGAGGCGCTTCACACCATCTCCGCCATCGCAAACGGAGACTGCCGAAGCGCGCTCAACGCGCTGGAGCTCGCGGTTCTCACCACCGCGCCAAACGAGGCGGGCGAAGTGCGCATTACGCGCGAAATCGCCGCCGAGTCCAGCCAGAAAAAAGTGATCAAGTGCGACGAGCAGCTCTTTTACGACATGCTCTCCGCGTTTTGCAAGAGCTTGCGCGGCGGGGATTCGAACGCGGCCATCGCTTGGTTTACGCGGCTTTTGTATGCGGGCGTCGATCCGCGTATCATCGCGCGGCGGCTCATTGCCCACGCGAGCGAGGATGTAGGGCTAGCAAACCCGCAGGCGATGGTGCAGGCGGTCGCGGCGGCGGATGCGCTGGAGCATATCGGCCTACCGGAGGCGCGGCTTTCGCTCACACAAGCGATCATCTTTATCTGCGAGTCTCCAAAGAGCAACAGCGTGGTTACCGCGCTGATGGGCGCCGCGGCGGACGCGGAGACAAGCTTTGACGAGCCGGTGCCGGTGTATTTGCGAGACACTTCGTTTGCGGGAGCGGGCAAGCTCGGTCACGGCAAAGGCTATCTTTATCCGCACGATTTTCCCGGCCACTGGGTCAAGCAGGAGTATATGCCGCCTTCGCTGAAGGGTAGACGGTACTATATTCCATCCGATCAGGGGCAGGAAGCAAAGATATTGGAAAATCACCAACGTCGAGAAAAACTCCGAAACGGAGAACCGCTCTCGCCGGAAAAGCCGGTAGAGACGGAACCAACCCGAGGAACATAAGAAGAGGAGAAGCAGATGAGCGCAACCATTCCAAACGCAAGCCTTACCTTTGTACAGCTCTTTACCATCATCTTTTCGGGAACGTTTGGCCTGATGGGGCTGATCTTCCTGGTGGTCGGCGTTGCGTTTGACGCCTCGCTAAACCGCAAGCGCAGCCAGTGTACCACATATGCGGAAGGGACGGTTTGCGCCATGCAGTCGCAGTTTGGCACAACGGGCCTTCGCGCCGTCTATAGCTTTTCCATCGACGGAAAGCCGATGCAATACGTCTCCAACTATTCCGGCAAAAACAATTTGCTCGTGGGACAGAGCGTCAGCGTCTATTATGATCCGGAGCAGATCGGGCGCGTTTATATCGAAGAAGACGCGCGGCAGATGCATTCGTTTGCGCGCGTGTTTCTAATTGTCGGCGGCGCGTTTCTCGCGGTTGCGCTGATCATCGCCGTGGTGCTGCTGGGGATTTGATGCGTCAAATTCTCGCAAAGTGGGCAAAATGGCCCGCAAATTGGGCGAAAATGCGAGCAAAACAACGATTGCGTTGATATTTCGGACATTTTGTGAATAATTTAGGGGTATCATTGGCACGGCATCGGGCATATGGTACACTAGACGTTGCGAAATTGCGAGCTTGCAGTTTTGCGGAAGGAGTACCGATTCATGGCGAAACGAAGAAGGAGAGCATCCGGTGCGCGCAAGCTGCTTGTCACGATACTGCTTGCCGTCAGCGCCGTTGCGCTCATTCTTTATTTAACAAAGGGCGGCGGAAAAGTCGACAATGCGAATCTTGGCCAAATTGAAATCAACGAGGTCATGAGCAGCAACAAAGGCTCCGTGCCGGACGAAACAGGCGCGTTTCCGGATTGGATTGAAGTATATAACAATACGGATTCCGAACTGGATATCTCCGGCTACGGTTTGACAGATCAGCTGATCTCCGCCGCGAAGTGGACATTCCCCGAGGGTTCGGTGATTCCGGCCCGCGGGTATCTTGTTGTATTCTGCAGCGGGGATCCAAACCGCGGCAAAATGCATGCCCCGTTTAAACTCTCCGCTTCGGACGACGTCATTCTTTCCAACGTCTCCGGCAAGGTGGTGGACAGCATCACGTTGATGCCGGTGACCAGCGGCTATTCCCTCGGGCGCAGCGCGGACGATACCAACACCTGGAAAGAGATGTTGCCGAGCCCCGGCTACCCGAATACGGAGGAAGGCGCGGCGCAGTATCTTGCGACGCTCTCCGCCTCTGCGGATCAGTCCATCGGCGTATACATCAACGAGTTTATGCCGAGCAACGCCTCCACGCTGGTCGGCCCGGACGGGGCCTACTGCGACTGGATTGAGCTATATAACACCACGGGTGCGGAAGTAGACCTCAGTGGATACGGCATTTCGGACGCGGCAACGCAACCGCTGAAATACACGCTGCCCGCGGGTACGAAGATTCCCGCAAACGGTGTGCTGCTCATCTATTGCACCGGAAGAAAGACGCCGGAGGGGGCCGATAAAATCGAAGCCCCGTTCAGCCTTGCCGCCTATGCCGAGAGCGTTGTGTTCTCCACGCCAGCCGGCAAGATTCTCGATCAATACGACTATACCCGCGCGAACACGGATATCAGCTTTGCGCGCAATCCGGATGGTACGGGCGAATGGACAACATCCTCTCAGCCGACGCCGGGATATACCAACAACAACGCGGGGCTTGAGGCGTTTATGAAGACGCTCTCGTTCGGCAAGGGCGATATCATCATCTCCGAAGTGCTCAACGCGAATGTGTCGACGCTCAAACAACCGGATGGCGAGTATTATGACTGGATTGAGATTCATAACACCACGGGCTCACCCATTTCTCTTGCGGGGTACGCGCTGAGCAACAACGCGAAGAACCCTGCGAAGTGGGTGTTTCCCGACGTAACGCTTGATGCGGGCGAATATTTAACGGTTCTAGCGTCGGGGAAAAACGTTTCCGACGCGCAAAAAAAAAATAGTCTAGAGACAAATTTCCGTCTCTCTTCGGCGGGCGACGTCGTCTTTCTCTTCAAGCCGGACGGTACGCTTCTCGACAAACTGCTCGTGCCGAAAGGGCACGCGGACGTGAGCTACGGCCGCACGGATTCAAACCTGTTTTTCTATGCCCAGCCGTCGCCAAGCGCCGCGAACAGCGCGGGATCGGTCGGCTATGCGCAGGAGCCGAAGATTACGACGCCCGGCGGCACGTTTGACAGCGCGCAGAGCGTGAGCGTCGAGGTGCCGGATGGTTGCAACGTGACCTACACCACGGATGGAACGGTGCCGAGCGAGAGTTCCTCGCGCTATTCCGGCCCGATTACGGTCAGTAAAACGACGGTGCTTCGCGTTCGCGCGTTTCAGAGCGGCTATAACGGAAGCGACACCGCCAGCCAGACCTATGTGATCTACACCGGCGAGAGTACGATTGAAAACCATAAATTCACCCTGCCGGTGGTGAGCATTGTGACGAATCCGGACAATCTCTGGGACCCGAATATCGGAATCTATGTCATCGGCAACGAGTATGCGACGGTATCCGGTCAGCTGCCGTCGGACTTGACCATGACCGCGGGTATGAACGATCCCAAATGGAACCTTGCCAATTTCAATGCGCAAAACAGGTCCCACCCGGACCCGCTGGGGCGCAGATGGGAACGCGACGTCCACTTTGACTATATCGACGCAAACGGCGTGTCTCAATTCAGCGGCGACGGCGTGGTTCAGATTCAGGGACAGTTCTCGCGCAACAAACAGCAAAAAGGCTTTTCGCTGATCGCAAAGGGCGCATACGGCGATTCTTCGTTCAACTATCCGTTCTTTGAGAACAGGACAGCAAAGAGCTATAAATCCCTCGTGCTCCGCGCAAGCGCGCAGGACTCGACCAACAGCCGCATTCGCGATAACCTCATGACCACGCTGCTGGAAGAAGGAAACACCGGCCTGCCGGAAAACCGCGCGGTCGTGGTGCAGGCGCATAAACAGGTCGTCGTGCTGCTCAACGGAAAATATTGGGGCGTGTACGATTTTATGGAGCGTATTTCGGAGGACTTTGTGGCCTCGCGCTTCCACCTCTCCAACCCTGATTCGATCGACATGCTCTTTGGTAACGGCAACGACAAGTGCGTGATTGCGGGCAATGGTTGGAAAGACTATACTGAGATGGTCAAGTGGGCGGGCAGCCACGATTTGAGCAACGCCTCAAACTATGACTACATCTGCTCGTTGATGGATACGGAAAACTACGCCACCTATGTTGCGGCGGAGATCATCGTTGGAAACACGGATACGGCCAACTTAAAATATTGGCGCAGCGCGGAGTATGATAACAAATGGCGCTGGATCTTCTACGATTTCTGCTGGTCGATGAACCGCAACGATAAAAACACGGATCAATGGACGTCCGGCTACCGCAGAGACTTTTTCTCGCGTTATTTTGACCCGGAAGGTCATGGCTCCGGAAAAGCTGCGTCTACGGTGCTCATCCGCGCGCTGCTCGGCAACGCGAGTTTCCGGCAGATGTTCATCGAAAAGGCCGCGATCATGATGAACGACATCTATTCTCCGGAAAAGATCAACGCGATGGTGGATCGTCTGGAGGGCAACATCGCGGAAGAGATGAAGTATGATGTCGATATTTGGGACGACCTCACCTATACCTCCTGGCAGCAACACTGTGATAACATCCGCGATTATGCGGATCACTATCAGGAATACGCGCTGAAATACGTGCAAAACTACTTCAGCCTCAGCGACACGGAGATGAATTCGCTCTTCGGTCGCACAACATCCTTAACGGACTAACGACTCAGCCCTGAGGCGAGCAAACGGCTCCGGGTGAATAAACGGAAAGATACAACAAATGGCGGCTAAACAAGCGCTTCCCGGCAAGCAATACCGGCACGAACTGAAATACGTGATCTCCGAAGGGGAACATCAACTC